>NZ_JBSGBN010000077.1:0-47242 GCF_053601275.1 Streptomyces sp. NPDC004752
ACCGCCGTCCGCCACGTCCTCGACGACCAGGGCCGACAGCCCGGAAAACACCGTCCCCACAAGGGAGTTGACATCCACCACAAGACCATGATCAAGGACGGCTACTCAACGTCACCACCGACTACGGGCCAGAGCCGAAGACCGTACAGACCCGAGGTAGGAGGCGACGAGGACGACGGCGATGCCCGCGGCGGAGGCGATCTCGAAGACGAGGCCGGTCTTCGCGGAGATGCTCACCCCGCGGAGCGGGATGTAGAGCGCCACCGCGGTGGCCAGGACCAGCAGGAGCACCTTGAACACCACGTGGTCGGTGTGGAGCCC
The DNA here is from genome assembly GCF_053601275.1 of Streptomyces sp. NPDC004752. Taxonomy (NCBI): domain Bacteria; kingdom Bacillati; phylum Actinomycetota; class Actinomycetes; order Kitasatosporales; family Streptomycetaceae; genus Streptomyces; species Streptomyces sp. NPDC004752. The sequence goes on from NZ_JBSGBN010000077.1 coordinate 322, forward strand.
GATCTGCTGGAGGAACGAGTTGAAGTAGAGCACCGCGCCGAGCACGCCGCCCGCGGCGAAGCCGATGTAGCCGATGATCAGTGCCCAGCCGGTCACAAAGGCCGCGACCGGTCCGAGGCCATTGCCGGCATAGGTGCCGAGCGAACCCGAAGAAACGGTTCTTCGGGCTTGCAGCGAGATCACCGCGGCGATCAGGTAGACGATGGCGCCGCCGACGATCGCCACCCAGAAGGTGCCCTTGCCCGCTACGAGGAAGAGGGAGCCGGGCACGCTCGCCACGGCGACGCTGGGGGCTGCCGCGGCCAGGCCCTGGGAGAAGACGCCGAGTCCCGAGACGGCGTCGCGCGGCAGCCCTGCCGCGCCGTCCGCCGGGGGCGTCGGCGCCGGTGCGGTGTCGCCGTCGATGACGGCTCTGTCAGTGGTCATGGTGATGGGGATGCCTTTCGAATCAAACCGGGGAATGGGCGGGTCCGGTCCCGCCACAGCGCGTCGGGGCGCGAGGGAGCGCACCGGGGCGGGACGGACTACTCGCACGAGCGCAGGGCAGGGGGCACGGATGCGCGCCACCGTTGCGGGCCTGGACGGGCCGCCGCGTCAGGGGTGTTGGCGGGGCGCCGGGCAGGCCGAGCCGGCGGGGAGGGGAGCCTCGTAGGGGACGGGAGGGAGCGGCATGTTCGCTCGGCGGCGGACCACCGGCGCTCGGAACTGCATGAGGAGGGCGGGCCGGGCCCGGGACCGCGGGGGCAGCCCGACGGCCCCTCACTGCGGCACAGGAGGAGGCACCGAGCGCGTCAGAGGCCGACGGGCACGGTGTCAGGTGGCAGTGTCAAGGGCTTACGACGGCGGAACCGCGTCCGCGCCCGGGGCGCGCACCGGTCGTTGCCGGAGCCACGGTTCGAGTCAGTGACAACAGAACGCGCTGGCAACGTGCGCCAGGTCGATATGGCGTCGTCGGGTGAAGTTGAGCTGCGCGTTCATGCAATGCACCTCACCAGACAACCGAAGTGCGGGTCAAGACGTCGCAGACAGCGTTCACGTTGCGGACACAAGATACGATCTCCGCACAGCCGGGCGGTGATCGGCCCATTCCGGATCCCGCCCGTCATCCGTCCACGGAGAAGAGCGGCCGGGCAGCCGTGGCGCGGTGGGCCCGGGCTTCGACCCGGTCGAGTTCGGCGACAGCCGTACGCGGCACGTCGCGGGCCTGCGCCGGGCAGCCGTCGGCGATCAGTGCTGCGCCGTGGCCGCGCCTCGGCCCGAGCCGACCGGCTCACCCGGCCCCGGGACTCCTGCCGCGCCCCGAGGTCCTCGATCGTGAACCAGGCGACCGCCATCCCGGCTTCGACCGCGGCCTGGCCGAGCGCCTCGGTGAAGTGGCTCTTCCCGGTGCCGGTGGTGAGGGCGATCGACTGCAACATCTTCGTGCGGTCCTGCCGTGTGAGATGAGGGTCGTCGCAAGGACGCATCCGTTGTTCGGGAAGTTGCTGCTGGAGAAGTTGTTCAAGCGGTGGAACGATGTGTTGCTGCCGGTGGTCGACCTGCCGGACGGTTCGCCGGGCATGATCCGGTCGGACGTCGCCGACGTCATGGGGCCTGGAACGGAGGCGGTCGGGGGCGGCATGGTGCTGGATGCGGCCGGGCTGCGGGAGTTCTGTCGACTCGCGCACCAGCTGGCAACCTCACGCAGCAGGACGATGCGATCACGTCAGGGCGAGTAGGTGCGCCTCGTCCTGATCGCGCCGACGTTTCGAGAGAGGCGAACCCACTCGCGTGCCATGAGAGTGGCGACCCGCCCCAACTTTCCCTCGGCCTGGGCGATGTGCCGAGTCCGGAGGGCCGCCGGCAGGACCTTCCCGAAGCCGCCCGCGGCCAGGCCCTCGTGCTGCCGGCCCCCATCGAAGCTGCCACCAACAGGTGGCGGTGTCGGTTGTAGTGCTGTGCGTATTCGTTGACGACGAGGTGGGACCTCCCGCATGACCCGCAGGTCGGGCAGCCGCCCGTAGACGCTGTGCTCCTGAGCGCGGGCCATCGCCGGCGCGCGTGCTCGCCCGGCAACCCTCGACCCGCTGGAGCACCGGATGGCCGACGCAGCAGGAGTAGTCGGCGCGTCCGGCCATGGCCCGGCCGACCTTGTCGGGCCGCCACGCCTGCCCGGCCTGCCGTCCGACACGATCACCGCGAACCGCCTGGGCCGACAGCACACCACCGCGCGGGTACGGGGAGAGCGAGCCGCCCTGTCGGCCGGGGAGGGCAGATCGCGTCCAGCACCCCGGCACCGAACCCTCCTTCCCGATGGATCTCGTCGCGCACGGTGTGAAGCCCCCGTCCCAGGGCGAATTGCAGGGGCCGGAACTCCACACCTGACGTCCGGTGCGGCGGACCTCGAAGAAGCGACGTCGGGGGGTGGCGAACCGGGCGGTGGGGGCTCCAGGCCGTGGTCAGGAAAGCGATCATGCCTGCCCTGCGGAGATGGTCGCGTCGTGGCGGACAACAGAGGCGCACTGGGCGACCCGGCGTCCCGGCGTCCCGGCGTCCCGGCGTCCCGGCGTCCCGGCGTCCCGGCGTCCCGGCGTCCCGGCGTCCCGGCGTCCCGTCAGATCGTGCCCGGGCGGTCGGGCCTGCGTTCCCCGCCAGGCTGCAGCGTGTAGCGCCGGCACAGTTCGATGAAGCGGTTGACGACCGGCGAGCGGGTGGAGCCGGGAAGCCAGGAGACGACCAGGGTCGTGGTCGGAGCAGGTGACACAAACGGTCGTACCCGCACCCCCGGAGGGCAGTGGCGGGCGGCCCGGTGCTCGTCCAGCACCGCAATGCCAACCCCGTGGGCGACCTCGCGCAGGATGTGCTCCGCCTCGGGCTGCTCCACGACGACGTTCTGCGGCATGTCGCCCCAGATCTGCCGTCTGATCTCGTCGTAGTAGGCGTGCCCCTGCGATCGCGGCCAGTGCACCAGGGGCAGATCGACGATGTCGGCGCAGCTGACGTGTTCCCTGGCCGCCAGGGGATGGTTCTCGGGGAACGCGACCACGAGTTCCTCGGTCGCGATCACCATGGAGTCCACAGCCCGGTCGCGCACGATGGACCGGGCGAACGCGATGTCCGCCTCCCCCGCCTCCAGCAGTTCCAGATTGCGGCTGGTCCAGGCCGAGGTCAGCAGGAGCTGGACGCCCGGGTACTCGCTCCGGAACTGCTCGACGATCTCGTGCATGTTCAGATCGGCTCCGGAACGGGTGTAGGCGACCCGCAGGGTGCCGGTAGGCCGCTCGACAGCCGCCCGTACCCGCTTCGTGCACAGGTCCACCTGGGCGAGGACCAGCTCGCCCTGCTCACGCAGCACCTCGCCGGGCGTGGTCAGGGAGATCGGCTTGGTGCTGCGGTCGAAGAGATCCACTCCCAGTTCGTGTTCGAGAACCCTGATCTGCTGGGACAGCCCCGGCTGCGAAATGTGCAGCTTGGCGGCCGCCCGTCCGAAGTGCTGCAGCCTGGCGAGGGCCAGGAAGTACTCCAGTCTTCTCAAGTCCATCGAAACCCCACTGTTCAGCCGCCTTGTGAAATCACCGTGACCCTGCCCGCAACCCCTCGGGCGAAGCACGGAAAGCAGCCGCCGGGCGGGACCTGGTCCGCCCGCTCGGACGGCCGCCATGTGAGGATCGGGCCTACAGCCGGGCCGCGGTCTGCTGGGCGCTGTCGTCGTCCGGACCGTTCCCTCCTTCGAGGCGGTGCTGCTCACCATGGTCGACGCTCTGCTGGAGAGCCGTACCCCCCGTTTCCTTGAGGAAGAAGAATATGACCAGGCCGGCGATGAGAGCGATGGACGAGGCGTAGACGGCGGGTGAGACCAGCAGACCGGTCAGGGACACCAGCCACGCGGCGACGAAGGGCGCGGTTCCCGCGAACACCGTGTAGGCGAGGTTGTAGCTCATCGAGTTGCAGCTGTAGCGGACGGTTGTCGGGAACAGTTCGGCCGACAGCACCGGCACGACACCCGACACCGGGGCGATGCACAGGCAGAACAGGATCTGGCCGAACAGCACGCCCGCCAGGTTGCCCGTCTGGATCAGGAAGAACGCCGGCACGCCGAGGACCACCAGTGCGGTCAGGCCCGTCATGATGACCGGCCTGCGGCCGAACCGGTCGGCGGCGCGGCCCGCCAGGAGCACCGAGGCACAGAAGATGACGATGGCGGTGCCGTTCATGAACAGGGAGACGTCCCTGCCGATGCCCAGCTCGGTCTCCGTGTAGGTGACCATGTACGAGTTCAGGATGTAGTAGGAGGACGCGGTGACCGCCGCGCCGCAGAAGACCAGGAGCATCTTGCGCCACTGGGTGCGGATACCGGTCAGCAGCGGGTTGCGCGGCGCGACGCCGGCCGCCTTCATGTCGGTGAACACCTCCGGCTCCGCGAGCCGCAGCCGCAGGTACAGGCCGACCAGTCCGAGGGGAGCGCCGAGCAGGAACGGGATCCGCCAGCCCCATGAGGTGAAGGCGTTGTCGTCGAGCAGCAGAGAGACGCTGAGGATGACGATGGCGGCGATCACGGTGGGGATGGCCGAGGAGACCGTGACGGTGCTGACGTAAGAGGCTCGTTTGTGCTGCGGGGCCGATTCGGCGAGGTAGGAGGTGGCGCCGGCGAACTCGCCTCCGTTGGAGACGCTCTGCAGACAGCGACAGATCAGCAGCAGCACGGGCGAGAGCAGGCCGACGCTGGTATAGGTGGGGAGCAGACCGATCGCGGTGGTCGCCGCGGCCATCAGGAGAATGGCGGCCGTCAGGGCCCTGGTGCGGCCGAGCTTGTCCCCGAAGTACCCGAAGACGAAACCGCCGAGGGGGCGGAAGAGGAAGCCGAGGGCGAAGACGACGAAGGTGCTCAGCAGCGCGGCGGCGGGGTCGCTCGCGGGGAAGAACTGGCTGGCGATGGTCGGGGCGAGCAGGCCGTAGATGGCGAAGTCGTAGTACTCGGTGAGGGTTCCGACGGCGCCTCCGAGGATCGCGCGACGGTTGCCGGGACGGCCTGGCGAAGTCACTGCGGTAGCGGTCATGGTTGGTCCTTCTGGTCGCCGAAGCGGCGACGGCGTCGCTGGGCCCGTGGTGGCGCCTTCCGAATGGGGAACGGTTCGTGCGGGTGTCACATGGGGGGGGTCTGCGAGGGCCTGGTGTCCCGGACCGTGCTGGTCCGGGGCACCAGGCCCTGGAACGTCGGGTCAGCGGGCCGCCGGGACCCCTTCACGCAGGTCCGCGCGGGCCGTGGCGGTGGCGGACCAGTCGATGACGAGGTCCTCGCCGCTGCCGGTGATCACGACGCCGTACACCTCCCGCGCGTGCCCGACGGTCTCCCACCGGGCCCGCACGTCGTCCAGGACGCGCTTGGGATCACGGTCGAGGGGATCGCCGTAACCACCGCCGGAGCACTCCACCCCGCGGACCGCCTGACCGGTGTCGAGGGTGACCACGGCGTTGTTGGGCAGCAGGGTCTCGGTGCCGTCGGTATCGATCAGCCAGCCGGCGGCCAGGGCGCCGTCCTGCCCGCCGAGGACACCCCGCGGCGGGACCAGCTGTCCATCGCACGGGTAGATGACCGAGACACCGTCTTCCTTCGATTCGAAGGCCAGGTCGACGGTGCAGCCGCCGCGGTGCCGACCGGCGCCGCCGGAGTCGGCCATCATCCTGATGTGCCGGTACTGGATCGGCATCTTCAGCTCGTCGATCTCAACGGAGTCCCGGTAGGTCAGGCCGGCCGTGCTGGGCACGTTCCAGGTCAGCCAGCCGTCCGCCGTGGCGCTGCCCGGGCCACCGGCGGCGCCCATCAGCAGCTGATTGACAAACCGGTCGCCGGTACGGGAGTCGTGGCCGGAGACCACCGCGTGCGGCACGCCCATGCCGATCGGGCCCTCGGCGATCCCGAAGGGCTCGCCGAGCTGGGCGAAGGCGGCGCCTACACAGTTGGTGAGCCGGTCGGCGACGTTGGTGGTGGCGACCGAGCAGCTGTGCGGGAACTCGGGGATACCGACGGCGGCGCCCTTCTTCAGCTTGACCTCGACGCGCCGGAAGGCGCCGGAGTTCTTCGGCACCTGCCCGGACAGCCCGTGGAAGATGCCGCTGTACACGGCGGCGAGCGTGGTCGCCTTGGTGAGGTTGAGCCCGCAGTCGACGTTGGGGACGTTGTCGGTCAGGTCGACGACGATCCGGCCCGCTTGCGGGTCGATGTCGATGTCGACCTGGAACTCCAGCCCGTCGGGCAGGTACGGCTGGAACGGATCGTGCTTGCCGGTGTTGTGCAACCGGGCCTGGGGCAGCTGCTCGATCGTCTTGTGCATGAGGTCTTCGGAGTAGTCGAACCAGCTCCGGATGAACTGCTTGACCTGCTCCTTGCCGTACTTGGCGCACAGCTCCTTGAGCCGGCGCTCGGCGATGCGCGCGGCGCCGAGGGAGGCGAGGAAGTCGCCATGCCACTGCTGCGGCACCCGGATGCGCGCCATGCACATCCGCACGATGTCCTCGATGGTCGTGTAGTCGCGCTGGACGCGGACCGCGGGGAAGATCAAGGAGCCTTCCTCGTACACATCCTTGGCGCCGGCGAAGTAGGTGGTGGGCAGCGAGTTGCCGGTGTCGGCCTGGTGCGCCTTGGCCACCGCGGTGAACAGGTGTTCGCCGTCGATGAAGACGGGCACCAGCACGGAGTGATCGGCAGCGTGGGAGTTGCCCCCGTAGGGGTTGTTGTCCAGGTAGGCGTCGCCCTCGGCGAGGTCCGGGTGGGCGGCGAGCACCTCCTCCGCCTGGAGCTGCACGCCGAAGATGTGCACCGGCAGGCCCTCCGCCGCGGCGAGCAGCTGGTTGTCCGCGGTGGCGATGGCGCAGGAGAAGTCCCGTCCGCTGTTGATGACCGCGGAGCGCGCGGAGCGCAGCAGTGTGGTGGTCATCTCGCGCACGATGCCGTCCAGGCGGTTGGCGAGGATGGCGGTCAGGATCGGGTCGAACCCGCCGCCGTCGGCTGCGCGCGTGGTGTCGTCGGCCGTCATCAGTTGCCCCTCTGCGAGGTGGTCACGTGCAGGATGTAGTTGCCGGAGGCGCTGACCTCGGTGGACATGCCGGGGTAGACGACCAGGGTGGTGGTCGGCTCCTGGATGATCGCGGGGCCGGCCACGAACTGGCCCGGGCGCAGATCCCGCGGCAGGTACACAGGGGTCTGCGTGTGGCCGTCCCGGCCGAAGTAGCACTGCCGCGTCCTGGAGGCGGTGCCTTCGGTACGGGGCACCGCCGGGACCTGGGAGTGGGCGGTCTGCAGGTCGGCGGTGAGCCGTGCCTTCCAGCTGATGAACTCCAGGTCCGCCGACTCGTCGTAGAAGGCGAAGAGGCGCTCGTGCTCGGCGTCGAACGCCTTGCGGAGCCGGGTGATGTCCTCGTCGTCGCGGAACTCGTGGGTGGGCAGCGCGGTGACGATGTCCCAGACCTGCGCCTCGTAGCGGGCCTCGGTGAAGTACTCGATGACGTAGTCGTCCTCGCCGAGTCCGACCCGGCCGGCGAAGGCGACGAGCTTCTCGCGCAGCCGCTCCAGTGCCTGGTTGACTCCGTCATGGTCGAAGGTGGAGCCGCGGGTGATCAACGGTGCGGACTCCTCCTTGACGATGTCCGCGAAGTGCATGCCGGCCGCCGAGAGGGCGCCCGCGGTCTTGGGCAGGATCACTCGGCTGCTGCCCAGTTCCGCGCCGATCTGCATGATGTTGATGCCGGCGGCCCCGCCGCCGGCGACGACGGTGCTCTCCTTGGGGTCCAGGCCCTGGGAGATGGTCATGTCGTAGACGGCCTTGACCATGTGGTCGGTGGCCAGGGTGAGGATGCCCCAAGCCGTCTCCTCGACGGCGCGGCCCAGCTTCTCGGCGACCAGGCCGACGGCCCGGCGGGCCGCCTCGGTGTCCAGGTCCATCCGGCCGCCGAGGAAGAAGTCCGGGTCGAAGAAGCCCAGGACGCACGCGGCGTCGGAGAGCGTGGCGGCGGTGCCGCCGCGGCCGTAGCAGGCGGGGCCGGGTTCGGAGCCGGCGGACTGGGGGCCGACGCGGAGCAGACCGCCGTCGTCGACCCAGGCGATGGATCCGCCGCCGGAGCCGATGGAGCGGATGTCGACGGAGGAGATGCCAAGGAGGTCGCCCTCCCACTCGCCACCGAGCCAGGTCTCGCGGGTGTAGACGAGGTTGGAGTCGTGGGAGAGGCCGACATCGAAGGTGGTGCCGCCGGTGTCGCACACGATGGTGTCGCCGCCGAGGCCCTCGGCCAGGGAGAAGTTGACGGCAGCGACGGGCGCCATCGCCGGGCCGGACTTCGCGGCGTTGATCGGCGCGGCGATCATCTCCTCGACGGTCATGACACCGCCGATGCTGGAGGAGATCAGCAGCTGGCCGGTGTAGCCGAAGGCGCGCAGATCTGCCTCCAGGCCGCGGAAGTGGCTCTGCATCAGCGGCTTGAGGGAGGCGTCGATGGCGGCGGCCGAGGCGCGGCGGTACTCGCGGACGATGGGCGCGATCTGGTGCGCGAGGGTGTAGGGGACCCCGGGGAGGATCTCCTCGGCCAGTTCACCGATGCGCAGTTCGTGGGCGGGCTCGACGACCGACCAGAGCAGGGAGACCGCGACGGCCTCGTAGTCCTCCTCGCGCAGCCGGTACAGGATCTCGCGCACGGCCTGCTCGTCCAGGGGCGTGGTGACGCGGCCCTCCGAGCTGATCCGCTCGGGCACCTCGAAGGTGCGCCGGCGGGGGATGTAGGGCTCGGGGTACTCGGTGCCGTAGTCGAAGACGTCGCGTTTGCCGCCCTCCTTCAGCACCAGGATGTCGGGGAAACCCTCGGTGGTGAGCAGGGCGGTCTTGGCCACCCTGCGGGTCACGATCGCGTTGGTGGCCCGCGTGGTCCCGTAGATGAACAGGTCCGTGTGGGCGATGAGGCTCTGGGCGGTCGTCCCGAGGTCGGTGGCTATTCCCTCCAGGGCTTCGCGCATTCCGTCGAAGACCTGACCGTGGGTGGTGAGCGCCTTGCCGACGTAGTGGTTGTTCTCCTCGTCGCGTACGACGACATCGATGAAGGTGCCGCCGGTGTCGGCGGAGACGGAGTATCGCATGAGTGCCTTTCGGATGAGCGGCAGCGGGGAGGAGGCGTCCGCTGAAGCCGGGTCCGGCACGTCCGCCAGGACCTCGGCGGGGGCCGGGGCCGGGCGGGCGCCGGTCAGCGAGAGCCGCTGTGGAGTCGTCGGGTGACCTCCGCCAGCGCCCGGTCGACGGCGGTGAGTGTGCGCTCCACGTCCTCGTCGGTGTGGGCAGCGGAGACATACCACAGACCGGTCTCCCGGGCGTGGACGCCGCCGCGGAGGATCTCCTCGGAGAGCAGGCGGAGCGGTTCGGTACGGCCGGCCAGCGCGTCCGCGTAGGTGCGCAGCGGCGTCGGCGCGTCCCAGTGGAGCCTGATCAGGGCGCCCGCGCGCAGGGCCTGGAGCGGCGCTCCGTGCCGGGCTGCGAGTTCCTCGAAGCCGTCGGCGAGCCGACCGGTCAGCTCTTCGAGAAGGGGGTAGAGGGTGTCCCGTCCGTTCTCCAGGGTGTCGAGCGTGGCGTTGGCCGCCACGACCGACAGCGCGTTGCCGTTGTAGGTGCCGGCGTGTCCGATGCGCTCGGCAACCCGCATGACCTCGGCGCGTCCGGCCACCGCGCTGATCGGGTGACCGGAGCCGAGGGCCTTGGCCAGGACGGTGAGGTCGGGGGTGACCCCGGTGCGCTGCTGGGCGCCGCCGGGGCCCAGCCGGAACCCGGTGACGACCTCGTCGAAGACGAGCAGACAGCCGTACCGGTCGCAGAGCCGGCGGGCGGTGGCGAGGTAGCCGTCGTCGGCCCAGAGGTTGCCGCCGTTGACGGCGACGGGCTCCATGATGACCGCGGCGATCTCGTCGCCGTGCCGCTCCAGCAGGGCGGCCAGGGCCTCCGGGTCGTTCCACGGGCAGATCAGCAGTTCGGGGCCCACGAGCTGGTGATCCGCGGCGAGGACCGGGCGGGGTGCCGGGCCCGAACCTGCGGCGCTGCCGGGCCCGTTGGCGGTGACCGGGTCGATCCAGCCGTGGTAGTGGCCCTCGAACTTGACGGTCCTGCGGCGGCCGGTGGCGGCGCGGGCGATGCGCAGCGCCGCCTGGGCGGCCTCGCTGCCGGTGACGTTGAGCAGGACCGACTCGGCGCTGGGCACCATCCGCACGATGCGTTCGGCCAGTTCGGCCTCCGCCTCGTGCTGGCCGCCGTACAGGACCCCGACGTCGACCTGTTTACGGACGGCTTCCGTCACCTGGGGCGGCTGGTGTCCGAGGAGCATCGGGCCGTATCCGGCGACGTAGTCGACGTACTCGTTGCCGTCGACGTCGGTGATCCGGCTCCCGGACGCGGAGACGAAGGTGAGCGGGGTGGGCCGCAGCACGGCCCGGCGGGAGGAGTTGACACCGAGGGGGATGAGCTTTTGGGCGCGTCTGAGATATGCCTCGGAGCCGGCGAAGGAGGGTTCGGTCACAGGTCGGCTCCGGCGGTCAGTTCACCCAGGGTGGCGTCGCCGTCCCAGGCGGAGATCGGGGGGAAGGCGTCGGCGGCGGTCACCACGTCGATGACGGTGACGGCGCCGGAGCCGACGGCCTCGCGCAGGGCGGGGGCGAGGGCGTCCGCGGAGTCGACCCGCACGCCCCGGGCGCCACATGCCTCGGCGATGGCGGCGTGGTCGATCTGCGTGATGTCGATGGCGCTGGTGTGCTCGGCGAACTGATACAGCTCGGAGTGCTTCTGGTAGCCGAGGATGGCGTTGTTCAGCACGATCACGGTGAGCGGCAGGTTCATCCGCACGGCGGTCTCGATCTCGGACCAGCAGTGCGCGAAGCCGCCGTCGCCGGCGATGGCGACCACGGGGCTGTCGGGGCTCGCGGCCTTGGCGCCGATGGCCATGGGCACGCCCCAGCCGAGTCCGGCCAGGCCCCGGGGGGACAGGAAACGCTGGCCGGCGCCGCGGGCGCGCAGGTAATTGGCCATCCAGACGGAGCTGTAACTGGCGTCCGCCACCACGATGGTCTCCGGCGTCAGCAGGGCGTCGAGCTCCTTCATGATCCGCTCGGGCCGGATCGGCGAGCCGTCCGCGGTGGCCCGGGGCTCGATGGCCTGCCGGTGCCGTTCCTTGGCCTCGGCGATCTGCGCGATCACCTGGTCACGGGCGGCCTCACGGGTGTCGAGGGAGCGGGACTTCAGCTCGTCCACGATCGCACGCAGGGTGAGCTTGGCGTCGCCGACCAGGCGTACGGCCTCGTAGTTGCGGCCCACCTCGACGGGGTCCATGTCGATGTGGACGTACGTCGCGGTCGGCGGGAACAGGCGCCAGGCGTCAGTGGCGTTCTCGTTGGTCCGGGTCCCCACGAAAACGATGAGGTCGGCGTCTTCGACCAGGGGGCGGGCGTGATGCGTCGCCGCGTAGGCTCCCATGGCGTAGCCGATCACGCCGATGGAGAGGGGGTCGGTCTCGTCCACCGAGCCCTTGCCCATGGGCGTGGTCGCCACCGGCAACCCGACGAGCTGCTGGAGCTCGCCGAGTTCGGCGACGGCCCCGGAGACGTGGACGCCTCCGCCGGCCACCACCAGGGGCCGCTGGGCACCGGCGATCAGGTCGGCGACCTCCTTGATGCGGTCGGGGGCGGGCTGGTAGCGGTCGAGAGGGAAAGTTCCGTAGGAGGCGGTGCGGGTGCCGGTCCCGGAGAGCGGGGCGGCGAGCACGTCCTTGGGGAGAAGGAGTACGACGGGGCCGGGTCGGCCGGAGGTCGCCTCGGTGACGGCCGCGTCCACGTAGTCGTCCACGCGCGCGGGGTCGTCGATGCGGTGGATCGCCTTGGCGCAGGACGCGAACAGCTTGACGTGGTCCAGCTCCTGGAAGGCGTTGCGGTCCCGGGCCGCCTGCGGGACCTCCTGGACGATGGCGATCAGCGGTACGGACGCCTTGAGCGCCTCGGCCATCGGCGGCACCAGCAGGGTCGCGGCGGGGCCGTTCTGCGCGGCCACAACACCAATACGGTTCGACACCCGCGCGTAGCCGTCCGCCATCGCCCCGCCGGCGTTCTCGGTGCGGTAGACGATCTGGCGGATCGATTCTTCAGGAGCGGCCAGGAAGAACAGCGATGGCAGGCTCTGACCGAACACATCACTGACGCGGTGACGCCTCAGCGCCGCCGCCAACCCTCGTGCGACCGTGCTTCCCATCTGCTGGCTCCTCTGTTCGCCGACTGTTCACGGAGTGCATCACGCACGAGATTCACCGGTCCAATAGATGAAATGTTTTCTTTCATAACCAGCACTTATCGAGTGCGGGGCCGCAGCAGGGCCACCTGTGAGGTGTGAAGGGACCGGATCGATCAGGTGAATATCGGATCTCGCTCCCGACCACCGGGCACCCCCGCTCACCTCGCGCGGAACAAGACACGGGGCTCCGTCGGCCCGACTCGCCTGTTTCCGTGGGTGAGACAAGAAGGGTTTGTTCTCCGCCGCCACGGAACCGGAGGAATGTGCCGCATATGAGAATGCCGCAGCCTGCGAGTCCGTCAGAAAGCTCGCGTGATTCCGTTATGCAAAGGTCGGCCTGGGCCCGGTTCCCGGGCCTTGATCAGCCGGGACGGACACCATACGACGGACAACGGGGGTTGCCACGCCACGCGGACCTGAAGGTTCTCCCCGAGTTGTCTCCGCATCCACCGCGTGCGCCTCGTGCGCCGCGGTGAACGGCACGTCCTCCGCGCACCGCAGGGACCCCGCGTGCTTGCTCGCGCCGGCACGTTCCGTTCGGCAGCCAGCATGGACAGCGACAGCAGGACCGCAGGTCGGCAGGTCGGCAGGTCGGCAGGTCGGCAGTCGTGATGATCAGCACCGTCTCCACCGGACGGAGCTGATGCTCAGCTGTGCCCGGTCCACTCCCGCAACGCCGCGGCCGGGGCACGCACGTCCATGTGCCCGGCGCACACCTGGTCGGCGAGGTCTGCGGCCTCCTTGGCGGTGAACCGTACGGGCACACCGGACGTGTGCAGGTAGCCGGCCGCGACCGTCGCTCCGAAGAGTTCGTTGCTGTGTTCCAGGGCCAGCACTCGGGCAAGCGAGTGGAAGAGCGCGGCGGCCCTGTGATGCGGCCTCGGGTATACGGGTTCGTCCAGCACGTGGAAGGCATGCCGTGCGCGGGCCGCCTCGAGCGCTCCCCAGTCCGTCACGTCCGGGTCACCCAACTGTGTGCGGACGATCTCCAGCAACGATGGAAGATCTACCGAGAGGTCCACTGCGTCGCTGCCTGCCTTACGCTGCGGACGCGGCCGTGCCGGGCTGCGGGCCGAACCGGCCGGCGAATTCCTCGCGGACACCGGGCGTGCTGAGGAAGAAAGTGCTGCCCTCGAGGAACCGCGCCTGTTGAGTTCCTGGGCCAGAACGCGTCCGGCGTACACCTGAAACCGAGACCGGCCGAGCCACCCCCGCAGGTGCGGGGACGGCTCGGCCGACAGTGCGCCCGCTCGGTAGAGCCTTGATGTCGAGGTCGGCCCACCGAGTCACCAGCCGGCCTGGCTAGAGGTCTCGTTCGAGCAGGAAGGCACGCAGCGCCGCGACAAATCCCTCCGGGTTCTCCACGGCGCTGTAATGCGCCGCATCGGGGACGCGGTACACCCGTGCGCCGTCCAGCGCATCGCACAGGTTGGCCTGGTCCGTGTCGCTGCACAGGGCATCCTCGGTGCCCACGATCACGCCGCCGGGCAGCCCGCAGTCGCGCAGGGCGGCACGGCCGTCGATTCGTGCGGCCATGGCCTGCAGGGTCCACGCCACGCCCTCCGGGTCGGCGGCGCGGACCATCTGCTGCGTCGCCGCAAGCGCGTCCGGCCGGGTGCTCTCGCCGTGGCAGGCCGGCAGGTAGTCGGTGACGAGCGATTCCAGGTGCCTGTCCGCGCGGATCCGTTCGGCCTGCGTGGCCCGGCGTGCCACTTCCGCGGCGGAGTCGGCGGTCGCCCGCGTGTCGGCGAACACCAGGCCGGCCAGCAGGTCCGGGCGGCGGCGGACCAGCTCGACCATGACGTACCCGCCCAGTGACAGGCCGACGGCGATGACCGGGCCGGTGCGGCGGTTGTCCAGTTCGGCTGCGACATCGTCGGCGAACACCGCCAGATCCGGTTCGCCGACGGCTGCGGGGCGCCCGCCGAAGCCGGGATAGTCCAGGGCCAGCACCTCACGCTCCGGTGCCAACCCGGCGATGACGCCGTCCCACATCGCCGCCGACAGCGGGAAAGCGTGCAACAGCACTATGGGCGGCCGGGCGCCGCTGATCCGGACACCATGCTGGGTCATCCGAGGGTCCTCATTCGTGAGTAGGTGTGCGCAGCAGCCCCGTTGGGGGGCAGCCGGATCGGTTGCCGACGGGGATCGGTCCTCGTCAGGTTTTCCAGACCTGGTTCGACCGGTTTGATTCCACACGACAGTCAGGCAGAGCCGCCTTGCCTCGCTGCCCCGAGCCGTGCCCCGCTGAGCGCCGAGGGATGCGGGACGGGTCGATGATGCGCGAGTGGCGGTGACCGCACTTCCGCCCCTGTTCTCCGGACTGATGCCGCAGTGTCACAGGGGCGCGTGATCCACTAGGTGTTTCGGCGAGGGCCGGGGGAACCGGCACGGAGGGCTCGGCGCATACGGGAGCCTGCCTCGCTGACGTCGTGTCGTCGCAGTGCCGCCTCAGTGGCAACTGTCCAGGATCTGCGGGGCCCAGTCGCGGGCGAGGACGTCCACCAACCCGAGATCGGTGATCTTCACGGTCGGTGAGACGGCCAGGGTGAGCGTCGAGACACTCATGAAGGGATTGCGGTGCCGCCAGCCCCACTCGCCGAGCTCGTGCCGTACCCGCCGGGAGGCGTCGGCCACGTGGGCGGTGGGTGCCGCGGACATGACGCCGCCGACGCCGAGGGGCAGTCGGGCGGTGACCGCCCCCTGGCGGGCGACGGCCACGCCACCGTCGTCGGCGAGCACCGCCTCGGCCGCAGCCCTCATCGACCGGATGGTGGTGCCGAGGGTGACGAGGTTGTGGCTGTCGTGGGCATAGGTGGTGGTGACCGCGCCGTCGCCGAGGTCCATGCCGGTCACCGGTACGCAGGCGGTGTGGTCGCGACCGTGCCGATTGCGCACCCAGCACAGGGCCGTGTGCCCCTCCCAGCCGACGAAGCCGTCGGCGACGTCGAGTTCGATCTCGGTCGGTTCGGTGTAGGTGTCGACCGGGTTGACGCGCAGCGCCCGGAAGCGGTGCCGGCCGTCGGGCAGGTCCACGCGCCACCGGTACTCGTCGTCGGGGAGCCCGGAGACATGGACCGAACCCGCGAACGGGTGGTCGCCCGGGTGCGGCTCCTCGTAAGTCGCGCGGCCCCCGGTGGCGACGAGGCGGCCGCCTGCGATCACCGAGTCGACCGCGAAGTCCTCCAACCGCCCGTCGAGCAGCACCAGATCGGCGCGCTTGCCCGGTGCGACGACACCGCGGTCGGGCAGCCGCAGCCGCTGGGCGGGCGTCCAGGTCAGCGCACGCAGCACGTCGAGCGCGGGCAGACCTGCCGCCACGGCGGTACGCGCGATGTGGTCCAGATGCCCCTCGGCGACGATGTGGTCGGCCGCCAGGTCGTCGGTGACCAGGCAGAGGGGAGGAAGTTGCGGCAGGGCGTGCAGGGCCTCGACGACTTCGGGCTCCAGACACTTCTCCTGGAGCATGACGGTCATGCCGAGGCGGGCCTTCTCCACCACGACCTCGGGCGAGTTCTTGGTGTGGTCGGAGTCGATGCCAGTGGCCATGTAGCGGCTGAGCTCCTCCCCGGCCAGGCCGGGGCAGTGCCCGTCCAGGATCACGCTCTGGTTCCGGGCCGCCGCGATGATCGAGTGCATCCGCGGGTCGCCGGAGACGACCGCGCGGTAGTCCATGACTTCGGCCAGCGCCCGTACCCCGTCCCAGCGCAGGAGTTCGTCGACGTCGGCGGCGTCCAGGTGGGCGCCGGAGTGCTCGAAGCCGGCGAGGGCTGGCACGCAGGACGGCACGCCCCACAGCTGCGTCTGCGGGGTCGCCTGCCCGGCGTCGATCATCCACCGCATCGCCGTGCGGCCGGCGACGTTGACGATCTCGTGCGGGTCGGCGAGCACGGTGGTGGTGCCGCGAGGCAGCGTGAGCCAGGCGAACGCGGCCGGGGTGAGGAACGAGCTCTCGACGTGCATGTGGGCGTCGAGGAACCCGGGGACGATCAACCGCCCGGTGGCGTCGATCTGTTCGACGGCCGGACCGCCGGTACCCGGCGGAACCACTCCGCTGATGATCGAGCCGGTGATGAGGACGTCGGCGGCGAAGACCTCACCGGTGAAGACGGAGGCAACCATGCCCCCGGATACGCGGATGTCGTGCACGTGGACTTCCGATCAGTGGACGATGGGGAATCAGTGGACGGAGGTGTGGAAGAAGTAGAGGAGGAACGGCAGCATGATCCACAGGCCGATGTGGATCTCCTTGAAGCGCCCTGCCACGGCCTTGATCAGCACGTAGGAGGTCAGGCCGGCGGCGATGCCGGTGCCGAAGTTGCCCCAGAACAGCGTGCAGGCCACCACCAGGGCCGCCGGGATCGCGTCGGTGGGATCGGACATGTCGACCTTGCGCAGCCCGGCCAGCATGGACAGCCCGATGAAGATCAGCACCGGAGCGGTCGCCGACGGCGGGATCATGGTCGCGAGCGGGGTGAACAGCAGAAGCAGAGCGAACAGCCCACCGGTCACGACCGAGGTGAGGCCCGTGCGGCCGCCGCTGTCGGCTCCCGCCGCGGACTCCAGGTACGTCGTCACGCTCGGACCGCCGATCGCCGAGCCGCCGATCACACTGACCGAGTCGACCAGGAACGGCTTGTTGACGTTCGGGATCTGACCCTTGTCGTCGGCGATTCCGATCCGCTGCCCCACGGCCATCATGACGCCCGTGGCGGAGAAGAACTCCGCGGCGAAGAGCGCGAACAGGTACGGCAGGTACTCGGGCTTCAGCGCCCCGAGCAGATCCAGATCGAACGCGACCGGACCGAGGCCGTCGGGCAGCTCGAACCAGGCACTGGGCAACTCGGCGACACCGAGCGGGATCGCCGCGACGGTCAGCACTCCCATGGTGATCAACAGCGCACCGGGCGTCTTGCGGGAGGCCAGGGCGGTGACCAGAACCAGGCCCGCGAGGGCAAGCAGAGCGGCCGCAGACGTGAGCTCACCGATCTTCATGCCCTTGGGTCCGAACTCGATGAGCCCGGCCGAGCGGAAGCCCAGCATCGCGATGTACAGCCCGATGGCGGAACCGATCGCCAGACGCACACAGTCGGGGATGACGCGGGTGACCAGCTGGCGCACGCCGAGCAGGGTCAGCAACAGGAACGCCACGCCCGACCAGAACACCATGCCCATGGCCACGGGGTAGGGCACATGGCCTTGCTGGATCAAGGTCACGGTCACCAGCGCCACACCGCCCAGGCCGGGCGCCAGGACGAACGGCAGGTTGGCGTAGAGCCCCATGAACAGGGTGGCGACCACAACCGTGACGAGCACGCCGGTGGTTGCCGCAGCGTGGGGCACGCCGGCCGAGGCGAGCATGCCGGGTACCACGACGACCACATAGGCCGAGGCGAGGAACATGCTCACACCCGCGAGCACTTCCGTGCGCACGGAGGTGCCGCGCTCCCGCAACCCGAATATCCGGTCGACTCTCGAGGTTCTTCCGGACTCGGTTCTCGACGCGGTTTCCGTTGTCATCACCCCTCCTCATCAATGCAATCGTTTGCAGCATGCGTTTGCACGGTAGGCTAACTACAGGCCCAGGAGCTGTAAAGAGTTCATGGAGGAGCAACGGAATGGTTCGACTGGAGGACGTGGCCCGAGCGGCCGGTGTTTCGGCGTCCACCGTATCGCGCGCGCTGAGCCGCCCGGACATGGTCTCCGAGGCCACCGTCTCCCGGGTGCTGGCCGCGGCCGAGCAGCTGGGCTACCGGCACAACGCCGCCGCCCGCGCGCTGGTCACCGGCAGGACCGGGCTGCTCGCCTTCAGCGTCCCCAGCCTGGCCAACCCGTTCTACGCGCCCGTCATAGCCGGGGCCCAGGAGGCCGCTGAGGAGGCGGGATGCGAGCTGATCGTGGTGGTGACCGACGGTTCGCCCAAGCGGGAGGACGCGCTGTTCGGCCGGCTGGCGGACCGGGTGGACGGGTTCGCGGCCGCCGGCCCCCGGTCCCCCGCCGCCCGACTGGCCGCCGTGGCCGGCCGTCTGCCGCTGGTCACACTGGACCGGCGGGTACGCGGGGTCAGTTCGGTGGTCATCGACACCCCTGCCGGGATGAGCCGTCTCGGCGCCCACCTCGCCGGACTCGGCCACCGCCGGATCGCCTACCTGGGTGGCCCCGAGGGGTCCTGGCTGGACCCGCGGCGGCTGCGCGGCCTGCGCGAAGCCGTGCCCGAGTGCGAGGTGCTCCCTCTGGGGCCGTACCCACCGGAATTCGAAGCCGGCGTCCGTGCCGTGGCGGCGATCCTCGACACCGGGTGCACGGCCGTCGTCGCCTACAGCAGTACGCTGCTGCTCGGGCTGCTGCACGGGATGACCATGCTGGGCATGAGCGCCCCCAGGGACGTCAGTCTGGCCTGCGCCGATGACCTGTCCGCGGCGGGTTTGGCGATGCCCGACGTCACGGCGCTGCACATGCCGGCCGCCGAGGCCGGGCGGCGCACCGTGGTACGCCTTCTGAACCTGGTGGCCTCCCGGCCCGAGGGTGCCACCCACCAGCTACTGCCGGTAGAACTGCTCACCAGGAGGTCAACGGGGCGGCCCTGATGTGATGCGCCGGAAACCGAAGCTGTAAATCGCAGGCTGTTTTCCTGTCGCATCGGGGTCCGCGTGCTGTCGAGGCCGTGCTGTCCGAGGAGGAGCGCGCCGAGTTGCCGCGTCGGGCGGGCGGTGGGGCGGGATCTCGTTCGACCGAGCGTGCTCGGATCGTCCTGTCTTGTGCGGATGGTGCGTCAAGTTCTCAGGGGGCGGCCGGCCTGAGCGTGAACGTGCCCACGGTGCGCAAGTGGCGCTCCCGGTTCGCGGCTCACCGGCCGGCGGGCCCGGCCGACGAGCCGCGGCCGGGCCGGAGCAGGCCGGACCTGGTGCTCACCGAGGCCGAGCACCCACAGTTGACGCGCTGGGCGCGGCGGGAGGAGATCGAGAGGTAACGGCCCGGGACGGCCAGGTTGAGCTGCGGCATCCCGCCAGCGTGCCGGAACCACCGCGCTCCCACCGCTGGCGCAGCTCCGACAGCAACCGCCGCATCCTCACTGGTCAAGCCCTTGGCGATCTCGCCCCAGAACAGCCGCTCGATCTCCCGCCGAGTTGAGGGCCGCCCCGGCGACTTCATCGGTGATCGCCCCGTCAACTCCGTCATCCAACCCGCTGGTCGTCCCACAACACACCTCTCTGATCAGGAGTGTTGCTACGACTGATGGACTGCACCACGCCGGGGCGGGTCCACGTTTCCAGGGGATTGACACTCCGCCAGCGACCAAGAATCGGCGAGAGACCCAAGCCCGCGATTTCCGGCGCATCACACTTCGGGAGGCTGCGAAGTCGAACTCCTCCAGGGCCAGCCGCTGCTCGGACTTCGCCCGGGCAAGGCGGCGTTGGAGGGCGACGGTCCCGGCGGGTGATCCCGCCCTGGCAGAGCGTCCGCAGGAATGCGAGGTGTCCGAGTTCGCCGCCGTGGGTCTGGGCGAGACGGGCGTCAGGGTCTCCGGCATGCTGGAGAACTTCAGCGCACGAACCCGTCGCGCAGGGCGGTTTCCAGCGACTACCGGCTGGACAGCATGCCGTTCGGCGGCCCCAAAGGATCAAGCCTCGGCCGCGAAGAAGTCCGCGACACCCTGCTGGCCATGACCCAGCCGAAGATCGTGGCCATCCGCAAGGGACCGACCCCATGAAGAGTGCGGATGCTTGCGCGGTCACGCTCAGCCGTGTTGACCCCCCACTGCCGACGGGCCGACGCCGAGCCGGGTCGCCCTGCCGACGGACCCGAGAAGGGCAAGGGCCGTGAGCGCGACGCCAGTGCGACGCATGGACGGACGCCTACACGTCGCGCTCACTGCTGGCCTTGGGCGCGGTGGTGTTCCCGCTCGCCGGATCCCTTACGCTGCTCGTCCCCGGCTTCAGCCGCTACGGCGCGGCCGGGGCCGGCGTGCTCTCGCCGCGGTGAACGCGCGGCGAGAGCAGGCGAAGGCAGACGGCAGGGCGGTGGCTGGGCGTGTTTTGCGAGGAAGGGGCTACGGGCGCCCCTGCGTTACGGCGCCGCTGTCGCATGCCGCTCGCCGTGCTGCGTCCACAGCGGCCTTCTGGTGAGCCGCGAGGGGTTGCTCCGGTGAACTGTCCATTCCGGCGAATGGATCGGTGACCAAACCGGTCACACCGAGCAGGACGCTCAAGGTCTGGGCACCGCAGAACGGCACGTGCAATGCGGAGTATCCCCCCTCCTGGGCAAGGACGAGCCGACCGTCGCACAGTTCGTCGGCCAGTTGCAGCAGGCGCCCGGTCAGTGTGCCGAACGCCGTGGCCGACAAGGCCATGCGGCCGTTCGGGTCCAGACCGCCGGCGTCGAAGCCACAGGCGACCGCGATGAGGTCCGGCCGGAAGGCTCGCAGAGCCGGCTCCACAACCTTGGCAAAAGCATATTCATATGCGCCCAGGCCGCTCCCGGCCGGGAGCGGCAGATTCACCGTCGTGCCGACGGCGTTACCGGTGCCGGTCTCCGTGATCATGCCGGAGTCGTGCGGGTAGAGCCGCTCCTGATGCAATGACACTGCGAGCACGTCGGGATCATCGTAGAAGATGCTCTGTGTGCCGTTGCCGTGGTGGACGTCCCAGTCCACCACGGCAACCCGCCGCAGTCCCTGCTCTGCGCGGGCCTTGAGGATGGCGATGGGCAGGTTCGCGAGCAGACAGTAGCCACGGGCGCGGTCCCGCTCCGCGTGGTGTCCCGGCGGCCGTACCAGGGCGTACGCGGTGTCCACCTCCTCAGCCGCGACGGCGCGAACCGCTTCGGCCACACCGCCCGCGCTCAGAACGGCGACGTCGAAGGAGCCGGAGCCGAACCCGGCGAAGTCCCCGAGTTCGCCGCCCTGGGCCGCGGAGAGCCGTTCGAAAGCATCGATGTAGTCGGCACTGTGCGCGCGGAGGAGATCCGCACGCTCCAGCACGAGGGGCTGGAGGGGATGTGTCAGGGACAACAGGCCCGACTTCGTGAGCAAGTTCAGCAGACGACGGCGGGGCGTGGGGGTCTCCAGTTCGGCCCCCGGCTCGATGTCGCCACCCACGGCGACGATGGATTGGTGCCAGTAATACTGCTCATGGCTGACGAAGCCGACCCGCCGGGCGGCGCCGTTTTGATCGCTGTGCATGGTTCTCCATGGGGTAGAGCCTTCAGGAGCCGGTGGCGGTGCCGCGGCGCAGTTCGTCGATGTCGCTGCTGCCGATCCGCAGACACGAGACTGCGCCGGGCCCCCCGGTGAACAGCTCTCGCGTGACGGGTCGTCCCGGCAGCGCCGTCCACGGGTCGACGCCGGCGGCTGCTTCGGGGACATAGTCGGGGAAGTTGCTGCTCATGATGTCCAGGGCTATCCGGTGTCCCTCGCGCAGGCGGTAGGCGACGCTCTGCAGATCGACGGGGACGAGCTCGCCGTGCACGTCGGTGTCGAGACGCACCTGTCCGTAGGCGATCAGGTACGCCTGTCCGCCGGAGGTCACGTCCAGCAGGCGGGCGTGGATGGTCGCGCCCTCGGGTGCTTCCAGCCGTAGCGTCAGTGTCACGGCGCCGATCAGGTCGGTGCCCCGGTCGGCGACCGGGCCGGTGAAGCGCAGGACATCGTCCCGCTTCGCGACGGGGGCCAGATCGGCGCGGTCGAACAGCATGGCGAACGGGTTGGCGCCGGCGGACGGAACGGGATGGGACGGAGCGTGCGTCCAGGCCAGCCGGCCCTTCTCGACCTCCGGCTCCTCGGTGAGGATGCCCGGTGCGAGGCGGTACTCAAGGTGTGCGGCCTCGGGCGGGGGCCAGGCCGTGCTGGTGTGCCAGTCGCCATGGCACACCTCGTAGCACACCCGCGGGGGCATACTGGCGGATCGGCCCAGGACAGCGTCGAAGAACTCGACCGAGGGATCCAGATACCGGGGCAGCATGCGCTCCAGGGCGCCCGGCTCGGTGTTGTGATCGTTTTCAGGACGGACAGGCGCGTGGCCGAGCCAGTAGTTCTCGTGGTCGATGGCCTCCAGACGCAGGTAGAGATGCGCGGCCCACGCCGGGTTGCGAACCAGGGCGCGCACGTCGGCCCACGACCAGACGGCGCAGTTGTCGAACCAGCCGATCGTGTAGAGGGCGGGTACGGGCGTGCTGCCGACCAGACTCTTCACCGGCGGCGGAACGAAGCGGGAGTCGCCGGTGAATTCGGCGTCGAAGTTTGCCGAGCGCTTGCCTATCCGGTCGAAGAAGGGCTCAAGGGCGTCGCGCAGCGGCCGGATGCTCCAGTCGGGCTCCCACTCGTAGTGGTCGGCGTCCACGTAGTGGGTGGTGAAGTAGCGCTTTCGCGAGGTCTGTTCGACGTCGCGGGTGCCGTCACCGTGCCGGAGCGTCATCGAGAGCTGCGAGCCGGTGACGCGTGGCGAGATCGCCTTGAGCGCGGGGTGACCGCTGATCGCGGCGGCGATTGCGGTATGGCCGTAGTAGGAGTCACCCCACGCCACCACGTTGCCGTCGCACCAGTGCTGCTCGCTGATCCACTGGATGGTGTCGTAGCCGTCGTCGGGCTCGTTGACCCCGAACTGAGGCTCGCCCTCGGAGCGGTACTTGCCGCGGACGTCCTGTACCAGGACGTGGTATCCGTGAGCGGTGAAATAGCGGCTGACGGTTGGCATGAAGCAGTAGGAGCCGTCTTTGTCGTACGGCAGCCGTACGAGGATGACGGGCCCGGGGCTGTCGGGGGCCGCCAGGTAGAGGTCGGCGGCCAGCCTGACGCCGTCCCGCATCGGGATCATGATCTGGTCGGCGTCGAGGGGCACGGGACCGGGGCCGACATGGGTGACGCTCAACATGCTTCTTCTCCGTAACTGTCCAGTGCGCGGCGGTCTTCCGCCACCCGGTCGAGATCCCATCCGGGCGCCGGTATGGAGTCCAACAGCAGTCGGGTGTAGGGGTGCTCGGGGCTTCTCAGCAGTTGCTCCGTCGGCCCGCGTTCGACGACTCGGCCGTGGCGCATGACGATGGCCGAGTCGGTGATGTAGCGGACCACCGCCAGGTCGTGGCTGACGAACACGTAGGAGATGCCGGTCTCGCGACGCAGTTCGTCGAGCAGGGTCAGGATCTGGGCCTGGATCGACACATCGAGCGCGGCCACGGCCTCGTCGAGCACCAGGACGCGCGGTTCGACGGCCAGCGCGCGTGCGATCGCCGCCCGCTGTCGCTGACCGCCCGACAGGTCCCGTGGCCGGGACTGTCCCGCCCGAGTGCTCAGACCGACCTGGTCCAAGAGCTCGACGACCCGCTCCTGTCGGCGGTTGGAGCCTGTCCTGTGCAGGTGCAGCGGCTCGGCGATGGACTCGGCGATGGTCAGACGGGGATCGAAGGAGGCGTACGGATCCTGGAAGATCATCTGCAGCCTGCGGGCGTGCTTCAGCCGGTCCTGGCGGGACCGGGCCGCGACTTCCTCCCCGTCGAAGCTGACCACCCCCGAGGTGGCCTGCTCCAGCCCCGCGAGGATGCGGGCGGTGGTGGTCTTGCCGGAGCCGGACTCGCCGACGATGCCGAGCGAGGCGCCGGGCATCAGCTCGAAGCTCACGTCCTGGACCGCGGTGAAGTCTTTGAACTTCTTCACCAGGTTCGTCGCACTGAGTACGGGTGTGGTCATGGTGCCACCTGTTCCGGGCGGAGACACGCCGCGAGCGACGTCCCATGAGAACGAAGAGGGGGAACCTGCGTGGCACAGTCGTCGTCCGCCAGCGGACATCGATCGCGGAACGCACAGCCCTGCGGGGCTTCGGCCAGTGCACGCGGGCGTCCCTCGATGGCCTTGATCGTCGCCTTCTCGCCGTGCACCGAGGGGCTCGCCTCCAGCAGAGCCTTCGTGTACGGGTGTGACGGTGCCACGAAGAGACGGTCGCTGGCGGCCTCCTCGACGATGCGGCCCGCGTACATGACGTAGATCCGATCGCAGATGGCGGCGGCCAGATCGAGGGCGTGGGTCACGAACAGCATCCCGGTGCCATGCGTCTGCTGCATGCGCCTGAGCAGCGTGACGACCTCGGCCTGGGTGGTGACGTCGAGTGCCGTGGTCGGCTCGTCGGCCAGCAGCATCTGCGGTTCGATCGACAGGGCGCCCGCGATCATCACTCGCTGCAGCATGCCGCCCGAGAACTCGTGCGGGTAACGCCGAAGCGCCCCCTTCGGATCGCGGATACCGACCTGATCCAGCAGCTCCAGCACCCGGTCGGTCGCCTCGCCCGCGGACGTGCCGCGGGCCCGAAGCCCCTCGGTGAGGTAGTCGCCGATCCGGCGCACGGGATTGATGGAGGACCGCGGGTCCTGAAAGATCATCGATACCCGGGTCCGCCGGAGTTCCCGGAGCGCCCCTCGGCTCGCCGTGAGCACGTCGAGGCCGGCCACCCTGACGTCACCGGTGGCGGTTGCTTTACGGGGCAGCATCCCCAGAGCGGCCCTTGAGGTGAGGGACTTGCCCGAGCCGGACTCGCCGACCAGACCCACCGTCTCGCCGCGCGCCACCCGCACGCTGACGTCGGCCAGCAAGGGCGTCGCGCCGAGGGACAGGTTCAGACCCGTGATGTCGAGCGCGGTCTCGCGCGCCGTGTGTTTCTCCTCGGTGAGCACCGTCATGCCCTTTCACTCCCCTTACGGCCGATGGAGGCGCCGATGTGCTCACCGATGACGTTCACACTGACCACCGTCAGGAGCACCGCCACGCCGGGCACCAGCCCGGCCCAGGCCGAGCCTTGCAGGATGGCGCTCTGCGCCTCGTTGATCATGGAGCCCCAGTCCGAGGCCGGCGGGCGCACACCCAGCCCCAGGTACGACAGCGACGCGAGGTCCACCAGCGCATACCCGAAGGACAGGGCGCTCTGCGCGATCACCACCGGCAGTACGTTGGGCAGCAGATGACGCAGTGTCACCCAGATCTCCCCGAACCCCATGACGCGGTAGCTCTCCAGGTACGGTTTGGCGCTCTCCTGGAGCGCCACACTGCGTACGACCCGCCCGATGAAAGGCGTGTAACTGACGGCAAGGGCACAGACCGGCGCCAGGACTCCCGGCCCGAAGACCGCGACGACCAGCATGGCCAGCAGCAGGCTGGGGAAGGCGAACACGATGTCCATGCCGCGCGACAGCACGGCATCGGCCCATCCGCCGGCCCGCGCGGCCAGCAGGCCGATCGTGGTGCCGAGCAGCCCGGACAGCAGCACCACGCCCAGCGGTGCGAGCAGGGACAGCCGGGCCCCGTACATGAGCCGGGACAGCACGTCCCGTCCGGTGGAGTCGGTGCCGAGCAGATGGCCTGGGCCACCCGGTGGCAGCAGGGAGTCCAGCAGGCTTGTGGCGTCGGGTGAGTAGGGCGCCAGCACGGGCGCGAGCAGGCCGGTCAAGGCCGCGAGGACGAGGAAACCGGCGGCCAGAACGAGGCTGAGCGGCTGACGGGCGCGCTTGCGTGCGGCCTTGGCCCGCAGAGCGGGAACGGTGAACGTCATCGGCCCGGACCTCCGCTCGTCACGCGCGGGTCGACGAAGGGCGTCACCAGATCCACCAGGGTGTTGACGACGACGAACAGGCCGACCGCGATGAGGGCGATGCCCTGCACCACGGGGAAGTCCCGCCGGTTCACCGCCTTGACGAGCAGGGAACCGACGCCGTCCAGCCCGAACGCGGTCTCGACGACGGCGGTGCCGACGAAGAGGGTCGCTACGAGCAGGCCGATGACGGTGAGGAGGGGTGGCAGGGCGTTGCGCACCACATGGCGTGCGATCACCGCGCCACCGCCGATCCCGCGGCTGCGTGCGACCTCGACGTGCTCGCGGGACAGTTCCTCCGCGAACGCCACGTTGGCGAGCCTGGCGAGGACACCGAAGACCGCGACCGCCATGGCGACGGCGGGCAGGGTCAGATGCCACAACCGGTCGCTGAGGCCGGTGCCCGCACCGGTCGCCGGGAACCAGCCCAGGTTGACGGAGAACAGCGTCAGCAGCCCGATGGCCGCGAGGAAGGTCGGCGTCGCGGTGGTGACGGAGGCCAGCACGGATGCGGCGCGGTTCACCACTCCCCCCTTGACCGCCGACAACAGTCCCACTCCGAGCCCGAACACGGTGGCCAGGAGGGCTGCGTACAGGATGAGCAGGCCGGACACGCCGAGCCTGCTGGTGATCAGCGAGGTGACGGAGGTCTGGTAGACGAGCGACCTGCCGAAGTCGAGATGGAACGCGTCCGCCATCCAGGCCAGATACCCCTGGGCGAATCCCTGGTCGAGGCCGTAGCCGTGTCGCAGGGCCGCAATCTGTGCCTCGTTCAGGCGGCGGCCGCCGGCCAGCGCCAGTACCGGGTCGCCGGGGACGAGCCGCAGCGTGCTGTAGATGAGAACCGATGCGACCAGCAGGGTCAGCACGGCGCCGAGAAGGCGCCGGCCCGCCCAGGGAGCGATGCCGCGCAGCATGACTCACGCACCGCCCAGGCTGGTGGCCCACGGGGTGTAGAAGTAGTTCTGTCGCGGCACGAGCCCGGTGAGGCCCTTGCGGTAGTAGACGTTGATGTACTGCGTGGCGATCGGAATGTTGATCAGGTCCTTCGCCATGACCGCCTGCGCCTTGCTCACCAGTTGGGCACGCTTGGTGTCGTCCTCGGTCGACCATGCGGCCTTGATGGCGGCGTCGTACTCCGTGCTCCGGTAGCCGACGAAGTTGTAGAAGTTCCCCGTCGTGAAGAACGCGTAGTAGGTCACAGGCTCGGGGAATTCCAGGTAGCCGGTCACCAGGAAGATGTCCAGCCCGGCCCGCGCCTGGGCCGAGGAGAAGATGGAGCTGAACTGCTCGGCCGTGAGCGGCTTCAGCTCGATTCTCATGCCCACCTGCGTGGCGGCGTCGGCTATCGCCGTGGCGATCTTGGTCTCCTCCTGGTTCGCCGACGTATAACCCAAGACGATCTTCTGCTTGGCCTTGGCCGACCCGCTGACCAGCGACTTGGCCTTCTTCAGGTTCTGGGCGGGCGCGGGCAGCTTGTCATAGGCAGTCTTGTAGACGTCCTTGCCGTACCCCCACGCCGCCGGCGGGACCAGGGCGCGCAGCGCCTGTGCGGTTCCCCCGTAGACGGACTTGACGATGCCCTGGTAGTCGATCAGGTTCTGCAGCGCCTGGCGGGTGGCGGGGTCGGAGAGGGCTCCCTTGGAGTTGAGCACCGACAGGAACGTCGGGGAAAGGCTCTTGCCGTACAGCATGCTGCCGTTGCTCGCCAGCTGCTGGTGGGCGGCCCGCGGTACCGAGTACTCACCGTCGATGTCGCCGCCGGCCAGGGCGGCGGTCTGGGCGGAGGGGTCGGAGATGAAACTGAAGCGCAGGGTCTTCACCTTCGGTTCGACCGAGGTGTTCCACCACGCGTCGTTGCGCGTCAGGACGATGTTGCGGCCCTGGGACCAGCGGGTCAGCTGGTAGGGGCCGGTACACATGACCCCGCCCTCGGCGGTTCCGAAATCCTTGCCGGCTGCCTCGGCGAACGCCTTCTCCACGACCGCGAACGCGGGCATGGCGAAGTAGTCGGTTACGAGGGCGTCGGCCTTCTTCAGCTTGATCGTGATCTCGCCGACGCCGGTGATCTTGATGGTGTCCAGGTTGGTCGACCAGGTGATCCACGACGAACCGGTCTTCGGGTCGAGCACTCGATGGATGCTGTAGAGGACGTCTTCGGCGGTGACCGGCTTGCCGTCCCAGAACTTGACGCCGTCGCGCAAGTGGACCACATAGGTCAGGGAGTCCGGGTGGTCGATCTTCTCGGCCAGCGCCGGCTGGGGCTTGGAGTCCTTGTCGAGGGTGAACAGGGACTCACACATGTTGCCGACCACGGTGCTGACTTCCTCGGTGGCCGACAGCGCCGGGTCGAGTGTCGAGGGCTCGCCGGTGCCGAGGTTCCAGTTGACGGTGTCGACCTTCTTGGTCGCGTCCGGGACGGAGGTGGTGACGGCTTGGGTCTGCGTCTGCTTTCCGGCCGAGTTGCTCTTGCCTACGCATCCGGTGAGGAGGCATGCACCGACGAGGGTGGCGGCCACTGATGCCGTGTAGGACGTTTTCATGGGTGGACCCTTCGATGCGCTGATGCGGGCCGGGGGATGCGGGTGCCGGGAGGGCGGGGAGTCGCCCGGGGGCTGACCGCCCGGTGGAGTGACGGTTGGCCGAAATGTTCGTTGCGGGCGGTCGAACCTGCGGGGTGCCAGCGTCTGCGTTGTCTTGATTCTTTGTCAATGGTGACGACGAAAAGGATGGTGCTTCACAAGTCACGGGGAGGACGCGCAGCTCCAAGCGGCTCTGCAGCGCGTCTCACGTAGGATCTACTACTAGTACGGGTTCGGATGCTGACACCGGAAACACGCCTTGGCCTCCCTACCCTGACCGTTCCACAGTTCTTTGTCTATAGTGACAAGAAACGATCTGAGGGGGTCAGGTGGGAAGGCCCAGCCTTGCCGGCCAGCGGCGGGCAGAGATCTTGAAGGCCGCCGCTCAGTCGGTGGCCACGTACGGTCTGGCGGCGAGCACGCTGGAGCGGATTGCGGCCGTGGCCGGAATGAGTCGTTCACACATCCGGCACTACGTGGGCAACCGCGACCAGCTCATCGACGCGCTGTGGGACCACATCATGACGCCGTACTTCACCTCCATGCGCGAGGTCCTGGCGGATCGGGAACCCGGTACGGCGTTGCCCGCGCTGGTGGACTTCCTCTTCGGGCCGCAGATGGCCCGCGGCGAGGACGATCCCGTCATCGAGGCGCTGATCAGCGGCTCGATGCAGGACGTTCGACTGCGCGGCCGCATCTATGACAGTTACAGCCGCCTGGAACGCGAGATCGCCAAGGTTGTCCGCGACTCCGTTCCCGGCTGCGGCTCGGCCGAGAGCCTGCAACTCGCCTATGCCCTGATCTGTATGGCGTTCGGGCACTCGGCTCTGACCGGGTTGCCGTTTCCGGCCTCCCGGCAAGCGGGGATGAAGAACCTGGCGCTGGGGATGGTCCTGTCGCTCCAGCTCGCGTCGCGCCCCGCGGCCCGACGGGACGGCAACGGAGATGGTGCTGATAAGGGTTCCTGATGAGGTGGTCCGGGTTCACGGCCGAGTCCTTCGATCGCCTTACGTGCGCAGGGCGTTGAGCGCGTCGCGGGAGCGGCAGGCAGAGGGCCCGGCCCATGAGCAGAGGTAGCTGCTCCCTGGGGATGTCCTGCAGCGTGTTCCGACGAGTCTGCAGGGGGGCGGCCACGAACGCGACCGGGTGTTTCGTCAGGCGGGACGCCCCATCCCGCGCTCAAGGCGCGAAACCCGGCTGCGGCGAGGGGCGCGATGCGCTGGTGCATGGACGTCCTTTCGGCTGAACGGGCCCGGGGCCAGGGCGCCCCCTCGGCGGGCACCCTGGCGCGGTCTTCACGCCCCGGGAACCCGGTCGAGATCGGGATCGGTCGGGGTCGCCCAGGCCGGCTCCCAGGTCAGCAGGGAGCATTCGGCGGAGCCGAGATCCACGTCGACGACGTACCGGAAGCCCGCGGATTCCGCCGCGGCGATGCGGGTGCCATCGGCCGCGGATGTCACGAGAACAAGGCGCCGGCACCGGGGGTCCGCCCTGCTGACCGCATCGATGAGTGCGGTGAGCAGGTGCGGGAGGGCCTCGTTGGCGCAGTCGTCCGCCTGGACCTCGATGTCGTGCAGTGCCACGGGGTAGGCGTCGCGCAGGCGGCCGGCCGCACAGCGCTCCAGGTGGATGCCGAAAGCGCGGGTCTCTTTCGCCCCCCGCAGGTCCTGGGCGTGGCGGCCGCGACGCACCGGCGCGGCGTTCCACCGCGCGGGGAGAAGCACCTTGGGAAGTTCCGGGACCGGAATCATGTCACTGCTCCCCGGCCGCGACCCGTCGGATGGCGGGTTTGTTCAGCTTGCCGGAGCCGTTGCGCGGCACGGTCTCGACGACCTTCAGTCGCCGCGGCAGCTTGTAGCGGGCCAGGTACTGTGCCGTGTGGTCGCGCACGTCGTCAAGGGTGATCCGGACATCTTGGGCCACGGAGATCACCGCGGCGACGGTCTCGCCCCACTGCGGGTCGGGGACGCCTACCACGGCGACGTCCAGGACACCCGGCATGGTGGCGAGGGCGTGCTCGACCTCGGCGGGGTACACGTTCTCCCCACCGCTGATGATCATGTCTTTGAGGCGGTCGACGACGTACAGGTAGCCGTCGTCGTCGAGGTAACCGATGTCCCCGGAGTGGAACCATCCCTCGTCGTCGTACGCGGCGGCGGTGGCTTCGGCGTTGTTCCAGTAGCCGACGGACACATTCGGTCCGCGGACGACGATCTCGCCCCGGATTCCAGGACCCACGAGTTCCTTGGTGAGGACATCGACTACGCGCACCTGTGTGTGGGGCATGGGGATGCCCGCCGAGCCGATCTTGTCGAGGGTGTGCTCGACCGGGAGGTGTGTGGCGAACGGCGCGGTCTCGGTCAGGCCCCACGCCTGCTGGAGCAGCAGGCCGCGGTCGGCGTACTGCCGGACCAGCGAGGGCGGCACGGGGGCGCCCGCCACCACGACGGCCCGCAACCCGCTCAGGTCGTTGTCGAAGACCCCGGGCACCCGGGCCAGCGCGGTGAACATCTGGGGCACGCCGAACATGGAGTTGACCTTCAGGCGCACCAGGTCGTCGGCGCACTGCTGGGGGGCGAAGGAACGGCGGACCGCCACGGTGCCGCCGCGTGTGAGGGTACGCAGCGCGAAGCTGTTGAGGGCTCCGATGTGGAAGAGCGGAGCTGCCGCGTAGGTGATGTCGCCGCGTCGGGTGTCGAGTTGGAGTTCGACGTTGACCGAGTTCCACCAGGCGTTGCCGTGGGTGAGGACGACGCCTTTGGGCGTTCCGGTGGTGCCGGAGGTGAACATCAGGATGGCGGGGTCGTCGGTGTGTCTGGGTGCGATCGTGCAAGTCGGCTCGGCGCCGGCGATAAGCGCTGCCCAGGGTTCCCAGCCGTCCGACGCCGTGCCCGCCGGCACAGTGGGGTCGTCGTCGACCAGCAGGAGGCGGCGAAGGCTGGTCTTGTCCCGTACCCGGTCGACGCTCGCGCGGTGACCTTCTTCGCAGACGATGACCTGGGAGCCGCTGCTTTCGAGGAGCTGGGTGAGTTCGGGGTCGGCAAGGCGGAAGTTCACCGGGACGAACAGCGCGCCGAGGCGGAAGGCGGCGAGCATGGTGACGAAGAAGGCGGTGCTGTTCAGCCCGAGGTAGGCGACGCGGTCCCCGTCACGGGTGCCGTCGGCGGTGAGCACGGTGGCCAGCCTGGCGGCCTTGTCGTCGAGCTCACGGAAGGTGAGGTCGCCGCCCGGGTAGTCGAGGACGACGGTGTCCCCGTGATACCGGGCGTTGCGGGCGACGGCCGCGGCGGGGTTCAGATCGACCGTGAGGCCGGAGTTGTGCGGGTGGGGCGTGGTCACGGTGGGCTCCTCGTCGGGCTCAGAGGTGGTCGCCGCCTGCGGCGGTGGCGAAACCACGGACGCCGATCCCGCCGTCGACGGAGATCGCCTGGCCTGTGATGGGGCCGCTTTGTTCGCGTGCGGCCAGCAGGACGTACGGCCCGGTGAAGTCGCGTGGGTCGGTGCTGGAGTCGTGCAGGGGAATGGGGGGCGGCGGGGCGTCCGGGCTCTTCCTCGCGAAGGAGGCCGACAGGGAACGCCCGTTGAGGTCGAGGGCCTGCGGGCCGCGCAGGTCGGTGTTCATGCCGCCGCAGGCGACGCCGTTGACGCGGACCTTGGGGGCGAGTTCGTAGGCGAGTTCCCGCATCAGGCCGAGGCAGGCGTGCTTGCTGGCAGTGTAGAGGGGGCCGCCGCCGTTCACGTAGAAGGAGGCGTTGGACAAGGTCATGACGATGCTGCCGCGTGTCCTGACCAGTTCCGGCCAGGCGGCTTCCGCCGCCAGCAGGTATCCCTTGACGTTGATGGAGAAAATCTCGTCGAAGGCCGTATCGAGTTCCTGCGCCGTCAGGCGGGTGAGCGGACGCTGGTAGTCCCACACGCCCGCGTTGGCGACGAGGGTGTCGAGCTTGCCGAAGCGTTCGACGGTGGCGGCGACGGCGGCGTGCAGCGCCTCGGGGTCACGCACGTCGCCGACGACGGTGTGGAAGCGATCCGGCGCCTGGAAGCCCTGGGCGACCTCGTCGAGGCGGGACTTGTCCCGGCCGATGATGGTGACGGACGCGCCTTCCGCCACGAAGCGCTGGGCGACCGCGCGTCCGATGCCGGAGCCGCCGCCGGTGATCAGCGCGCTGTACCCCTCCAGCCAACCGCGGCTCATGACATCTCCTCGGTGAGGAAGCCGGTGACGAGCTGCTCGAACTCGCGCCGCCGCTCCAGCTGAACCCAGTGGCCGCAGCGGCCGAAGACGTGCAACTGGACGTCCCTGATCTGCTTGAGCATCAGCTGGGCGCCGTCGAGGGTGATGGTGCGGTCGTCGCGCCCCCACAGCAGCAGGGTCGGGGAATTGATCTTGTGCAGGTCGCGCCAGAGGGGGTCCATGCCGCCGCGCTCGGCGAAGGCGGCGTTGTAGCGGTGGTAGAAGGCGATGTGGCTCTCGTCGAGGGATGCCTCGTAGCGGGCCTTGACGACATCGGCGCCGAACTGCTTGTGGTCGAAGACCATGGTGCGGATGAACGCGCCCATCTTCTTCTCGCTGGGGCCGGTCCCGTGGTAGTAGCGGAACATCTCCTTCTGGCCCTCGGTGGGGGTCGGGCCGAAGGGCAGCCAGCCGCCGCCGGGGGCCATGAGCACCAGGCGGGTCACCCGGTCGGCGCGCTGCTGGGCCATGGCGAGGGCGGCGGCTCCGCCGAGGCTGTTGCCCAGCAGGTGGAAAGTGCCGACGCCGAGCGAGTCCAGGGCCTGGAAGAGGGCGTCGACCGTGATCCGGGTGATGGACCGCTCCTCGAGGTCCTGCTCCGTGGGACGGTAGCTGTCGCCGAATCCGGGCTGGTCCGGCAGCAGGACACGGAAATGCCGCGCGAACTCCGGCAGGTTCTGGTGGTAGTTGCTGACGCCGGAGGCACCGGGGCCGCCGCCGTGCAGCATGACGAGCACCGGCCCCTGGCCGGTCTCCGCGACGGCGATCTCGCCGAGCGAGGTGGCCACACGGTGCTGCTTGAGTTCGAGGTCGGTCACAACGGTTCCCCTCGGGAAGAAGGCGGCGGATCAGAAGAAGGTGGAGATGTTCTTCGCCTGAAGGATGTTCTGGTCGAGGAGGATGGTGCGGCGAGCCACGCGCAGTCCGTCCGGCGTGCGGCGCAGGATGTCGGTGCGGCTGCCGGCGAAGACGTTCTCCTCGCGCTCCAACCGGTTGCGGTAGACCAGGAAGGCGGAGCTCACCAGGAGGTCGTCCTCGGTGAAGTCCGTGTTCTCCTCCGGATCGATGTGCCGGACGAGGACGTTGGTGACCAGGTGCCGGGTACGTGACGGCGGGTCCTCGGCCCAGGCCATGCCGGAGTCGAACCGGCGGATGCGCCAGGCCAGACTCTCCTTGGTCTCGTCGTAGAAGGCGGCCTCACCCCGGGCGGCGACGGACAGCGCCTGCTGACGGCGCAGCCGGTTGGTGCGCGTCGGCATCCAGTAGTCGAGGTCCTCGGCCAGCAACTCGAGCCAGTCGGTGAAGCGGCCGGCGTCCAGGAGTTCGGCCTCCTCGTAGTAGAACTGCTCGACCTCGAAGTGGGTGTCGCGGTCGGCCCGCGCTCCCGCACGGGAGGGGGCCGGTTCGGTGCTGGCGCTCACAGTGTCCTTCGATCCCTTCTGCGCATGCGGTCGGTACGGGCCAGTTCCGTTCTGCGGCACATCAGCCCCGCAGGAGGGCGCGGAGGCCGACGGACGGGTCGGCCAGCCGCCCCGGATCGGCCGCGATCCGGCGGTCGATCATCCGGCGGGCCGCGCGTACGACGGCGGAGTCGTCGACGGCGGCCGCGGCGACCACGAGCCCGTCCCGCATTCCGAACACGGCGAAGGACGGGTCGTCGAAGGAGCCGCGGACGACGGTGTCGCAGGCGCGGGCCATGTGTCCCACGCACTCGATGTGCCGGTCGTGCCGGTCGGTCCAGAACCAGGGGGCCGTCGCAGCCGGCCGTGGTGTCCCGAGGATGGTCGCCGCCGCCCGGGCGCCGTCGGTCTGCGCCGCCTCCCAGTGCTCGGCACGGGGCAGAAGCACGCCCTTGTCGTCCCGGGTCCTCGCAGGATCCCCCACGGCAAGGACGGCCGGGTTCGACGTCACCTGGCCGGAGTCCACGACGACACCTCGGCCGACTTCGAGTCCGGCCTGCTCGGCGAGACCAGTGTGCGGCACCATGCCGACACCCAGCAGTACGGCGTCGTAGGTACGTGCCGGGCTGCCGTCGGCCGGCCGGGCTTCGATGCCGGCGTCACCGAGGTCGGTGAAGGACGCCACGGCCGTCTGCCGGGTCGTGATGCCGTTGCGGGCGTGCAGGCCATGCACCCACTCGGCGAGCTCGGGTCCGAGGACCGCGGTGAGCGGTACGGCCACCGGGTCGAGGAGAGTGACTTCACAGCCCAGACGTACGGCCGTTGAGGCGCTCTCCGCACCGATGAGCCCGGCGCCCACGACCAGGATCCGGGCGCCGGGGACCAGGGCGGTGCGCAGCCGGTCGGCGTCGTCGGCGGTGCGCAGGACGTGCACGCGCGGGCTGCCCGCGCCGGGAACCGGCGGGCGGGCGGCGCCCGCTCCGGTGGCCAGCACGACGCGGTCGGCGCTGAGCAGGGCTCCGTCGGACAGTTCCAGCTTGGCTTCGCCAGGGCGCAACGCGGTGACGGTAGCGCGGTTGACCAGGCGCACCCGCTGGTCGTCGTACCAGGACGGCGGCTGGAGAGCGATCTGCTCCAGGGTCCTGGAGCCGGCGAGGAAGTCCTTCGACAGCGGCGGCCTGTCGTAGGGGAACTCCCCGGCGTCGACGAGGGTGACCTCACCGTCGAACCCCTGGGAGCGCAGGGCGGCGGCGGTGCTCACCCCCGCGATACCGCCGCCCACGATCACCACGCTCGTGCTCACGGAGTCTCCCCGGGGAACAGGTAGATCTCGCCGTCGCGTACCTCGACGCGGTGCGGGCACACGTTCTTGGTCGCCGGCAACCCCTGGACCTCGCCGCTCTTGAGGCAGAACTTGCTGGAGTGCAGAGGGCACTCGACGAAGCCGTCCTCCACCCAGCCCTCGGCCAGCGAGGCGGTCTCGTGGGTACAGGTGTCGTTCAGCGCGTACACGGTGTCGTCGATGTCGCGCAGCAGGGCGATGTTGTCGTCGGTGCCCGTGACGGCCTTGTCGACGGCGATGCCCTCGCCCTGCGGGATCTGATCCAGGGACGCGACGCGGACGCCGTCGCTCATGCCTGCTCCTCGTGCCATGCGGGGGTGTTCATCAGCTCGCGCCAGCGCCCGTAGAACGCCCGGCCGGCGGCGTCGCTGTACAGTTCGCTGGTG
The DNA here is from genome assembly GCF_053601275.1 of Streptomyces sp. NPDC004752. Classification (NCBI taxonomy): domain Bacteria; kingdom Bacillati; phylum Actinomycetota; class Actinomycetes; order Kitasatosporales; family Streptomycetaceae; genus Streptomyces; species Streptomyces sp. NPDC004752. The sequence continues at coordinate 36,112 of NZ_JBSGBN010000077.1, forward strand.
GTTCCCGGGTAACGGCCGTCGTTACGCTCCGAGCCCAGGCCCATCTGGTAGTTGAGGGCGATCCCGTTGGTGATGAAGCCGCGGGAAATGGCCTGCACCTCGCTCCAGTTCTCGCCGTCGTCCTGCTCGAAGATCCCGCTGGGGCTGAAGGTGCGCAGGTTGTAGAGGCGCTGGGCCTCACGGACCTCCTCGGGCATCGACTTGTCGACGATCGTCCACGCCCACACCTCCATGCGGTCCGGGCCCTTGGGGTGCCAGACGCGCAGGGAGCCGTTGACGGGCAGGTAGGAGAAGTTAGGGAAGACGGTGGCGTGCCCGTTGGTCAGCGGGCCCTCCACCCGCGCCTCGCCGAGGCGCTCGCGCAGGGCGTCGTAGTCCGTCCACGTGTGCACGGTCTGGGCGTCGAACCGGTTCTTGGGGTGGACCGGGAAGCCCGCGCCGTTGCCGTTCGCATCGGAGTACTGGCGGCCGGCGCGGTGCACGACTTCGTCCTTGGGCTTCCTGGCGGACGGCGAGAGCACCATGAGGGCCGAGGCGTGGCTCATGTTCACGTGGTACCAGTCGGTGGCGAACTGCTCGGCCGCCAGCTTCCAGTTGCCCTCCAGCACCCATTTGTGGACGCCGCCCACCACCACGGTGCCCTGTTCGTCATGGTCGAGCATGGCGTCCATGTACCAGGCCATGTCGCCCAGCGACTCGCGCAGCGGAACCGGGTCGGGGTTCCAGGTGCCGAAGATCAGCCCGTGATAGCTCTCCACGTGCGCCACCTCGGCCAGGCCCCACCGCCCTTCGTCGAAGTCGCCGGGGTAGCCGTCCTTGTTCGGCACGCTCGCCAGGGAGCCATCGAGGTTGAAGGACCAGCCGTGGTAGGTGCACGTGAAGTTGCGGGTGGTGCCGAAGTCCGCACGGCACACCCGAGCGCCCCGGTGGCGGCAGGAGTTGAGGTAGGCGCGTACGCGTCGGTCACGGTCGAGGGTGACGATGACCGGGTCCTCACCCATGTACGTGGTGAAGAAGTCGCCCGGCTGGTGGAACTGATCCGTGTGGGCCAGGAACAGCCAGCTGGGTGCGAAGATGCGGCGCAGTTCCTGCTGGTACAGCTCCTGGTCGGTGAAGACGACGCGATCCAGCAGTCCGCCCTCGGTGTCGACGAGCCCGGAGACGTCGAGGGTGTGTGCCAGGTCTGCCGGGCGCCGCAGGGCCCCGCGCGGGGCCGCAGTGGCCGCGCCCTCGGGTTCGATCGTCGAGGTCATGCCCCCAGGCAACAGCAGCAGGTCACACCACTTCCATCCGTCGTTCCGCAGAGCGGCACACGCGCTGTCGGCGAGGTGACCGGCCAAGCGAGCGTGAAACCATGCTTGCTGCAACCGCCGTCTCCCAGAGCGCGAGCGACCCGCTGGCCGGGCTCGTGCTCGGGGACGTTCCCAAGCCCGAGCCGAGGCCCGGCTGGTCCCTGGTCCGTGTCGTCGCCTCGTCGCTGAACATGCACGATGTGTGGACGCTGCGCGGTGTGGGCCACCCAGCCGAGCGGCTGCCCGTCATCCTCGGCTGCGACGCCGCCGGGTACGACGAGAACGGCAACGAAGTCCTCGTCCACCCCGTGATCGCCGACCCGAACGCGGGTCTGGGCGACGAGACCCTCGACCCGGGCCGTGCCCTGCTGTCCGAGCAGCACGACGGCGCCTTCGCCGAGTACCTCTCGGTGCCCACCCGCAACCTGATCCCGAAGCCGTCCTGGCTGTCGTTCGACGAGGCCGCCTGTCTACCGGTCGCCTGGGGTACCGCCTACCGGATGCTGTTCACCCAGGCGGGACTCCGGGCCGGTGACCGTGTTCTGGTACAGGGGGCGGGCGGGGGTGTCGCCTCGGCCGCGATCAAGCTCTCTGTGGCCGCGGGAGCCGTGGTGTACGCCACGAGCCGCAGCCAGGACAAGCGCGAGCAGGCTCTGTCCTGGGGTGCGCGGGCCGCCGTGGCGAGTGGAGAACGGCTGCCGGGGCGTGTGGACGTGGTGATCGAGACGGTCGGCGAAGCCACCTGGTCGCACTCGCTGAAGTCGCTCCGCCCCGGCGGCACGATCGTGATCGCGGGCGCCACCTCCGGCACCAATCCGCCCGCCGACCTCGGCCGGGTCTTCTACCTCCAGCAGCGCATCCTCGGTTCCACCGGCTGCACCCGCAGCGAACTGGTGTCCCTGCTGAAGCTGATGGACGCCACCGGTCTGCGCCCGGTCATCGACCGCACGCTGCCGCTCACGGAGATCTACAAGGGGATCCAGCTCATGCTCGACGGGCGGCTGACCGGGAAGCTCGTCATCCACCCGACCGACGACTCCCCCCGGTGAGGAGCACCGCCATGACCGCCGCAGCAGTCGGCCTCTCGCACTCCCCGCTGATCGGTGCCAACGACCCCGCGCAGGAGGTGGTCGCCGCTGTCGACACGGCCGTGGACGAGGCCCGCTCCTTCGTCCAGGATTTCGACCCGGAACTGGTCGTCCTGTACGCCCCGGACCACTACAACGGCTTCTTCTACAAGGAGATGCCTCCCTTCTGCCTGGCCACCGAGGCGCATGCCGTCGGCGACTTCGGTTCCGCCGCCGGGCCGCTGTCCGTCGACACCGAGGCGGCGCGGAGACTGGCACAAGGGGTGCTCGACCGAGGTGTCGACCTGACCGTCTCCGCCCGGATGACCGTCGACCACGGGTTCGTGCAGCCGCTGGAGGTGCTGTTCGGGGGCATCGACAAGATCCCGGTGGTGCCGGTCTTCGTCAACGGGGTAGCCACCCCGCTCGGCCCGGTCAGGCGGGTCAGGGCCCTGGGCACCGCGATCGGCGAGGCCGCGGCCGAGCTGGACCGGCGGGTGCTGTTCCTGGCGTCCGGTGGCCTCTCCCACGACCCGCCGGTCCCGGTGCTGGAGGGGGCGCCGCCCCGCGTCGCCGACGCCCTCATCGAGGGCCGTCCGCCCACGCCCGAGCAACGGGCCAGGGGCGAACAGCGCGTGATCCAGGCCGGCCGTGACTACGCCGCCGGGTCGAGTTCGATGATCCCGATCAACCCCGAGTGGGACAACCTGGTCCTCGACACCCTGGCGGAGATCAAGTCGGCCGACGTCGACGCCTGGAGCACCGAGTGGATGGGGGCCGAGGGAGGCGGATCCGCCCACGAGGTCCGCACCTGGATCGCCGCCTTCGCGTCCCTCGCCGTCGTCGGCGACTACCGCTTCACCTCCCGCTTCTACCGGCCCATCCCGGAATGGATTGCCGGATTCGCCGTGGTGACGGCGCAGTTGAAGGCGGTCCGATGACACAGAACGAGGGCGAGCGCGATCAAGCGGTCGTGGAGACCCCGAGCCGGCCGGCGTCCGCCGCCGAAGGGCGCACACCGTGCGCCCGGTCGGGTCCTGCCGGGCACCGGCGACCTCGCATCCGCCTACCAGGTCCAGCAGATGCTGGTGGACCGCGGCGGAGCGCCGGATCCCGCGTCACCGATCGGAGGATCGGTCTCACCTCCCCGCGGTCCAGCGGCAACTCGGCGTCGACCGGCCCGACTTCGGCGTTCTCTTCGACGACAGGGGCCTTTCCGGACGTGAGGTGCCCACCGGGCTGCTGCTGCGGCCCAAGGCGAAGGCCGAGATCGCGTTCGGCCTCGGCGCCGACCTCGACTCGGCCGAGCCGACCCCGGCCGGCGTACGCGCCGCGGTCGCCCATGCCGTGCCGGCCCTGGAGATCGTGGACGGTCGCATCGCAGGCTGGGCATCACCCTTGTCGACACGGTCGCGGACAACGCCTCCTGCGGTCTGTACGTCCTCGGCGACCCCCGCCTCACGCTCGAGGAGTTCGAACGGTGGCCAGGACGGCGCCGGCCGGGGAATGCTGCTGGACCCACATGCCCGCACGCCCGCGCTGCGTGTTCTGTGTCTCGGCCAGGCCCGGGATCAGGGCAAGGGGGTCATGCCTCGACGCGGCGCGGGCTCCGCCGCCACCGCGTCCGGGTCGGCCAGGCTCGGGACGCCTCGGCGGCGACCCGTCGGACCTCGACGCTGAGTCGCCGAGTGTCGGTACTGCCCCTTTGTCCTGCTATCGACAGGGCAGCCACGGGCAGACCGCCTCGATCCAGTACCGGCGCGGCCACACAGACCAAGCCGGGCTGGTACTCCTCGTCGTCGAATGCGACACCGGTACAACGGATCCTGTCCAGTTCTGCGGCCAGTTCGTCCGGTGCTGAGATGGTGCGCGGCGTGAACCGGGCAAGGGGCCCGGTCACGACCTGTTCGGCGGCCCGGGAGTCATAGGCCAGGAGAACCTTTCCGACCGCCGTGGCGTGGGCGGGAAGGCGGCCACCGATCCGCGAGGGTACGGGGGCATTGCGGTGACCGTAGAGTTTGGCCAGGTAGACGACGTGCGTGTCATGGAGCACGGACAGGTGAACGGTCTCCCGGGCCACCTCGTACAGATCGGCCAGGTAGGGCAACAACAGGTCGCGGACCACCTCGGATCCTGGTGCATACACCGCACGGCCGAGGTGATGCAGGCGCTCCCCGAGCCGGTAGTCGGTCCCGATGCGCTCCACGACGCCATTGCGCTCCAACATGCCCAGGACACGATGCGCGGTGGACTTGCTCAGTTGCGCTCGGCGGGCCAGTTCACTGACGCCCGCCCCGGAGCTGGTGCGCTCGCCCAGGGCGATGAGTAGGCTGATGGCCTTGTCGACGGATGCTCGATCGTCACGCGGAGGGGCAGCAAGAGTGGCAGTCATCCTTTTCACCTCGGCTTCAGGGCAAGGGCGTCACTTTCAATGAACGCTTCGCAAGTTTTACGTGACAAGCATGCGAAAACATCCAGGTGTTCGTCAATAATGACGAGATGACTATTAAAAGTGACGCCCTCGCCCACGAGAACGATCTCGTGACCCGCAACGTGCGACGTTTCCGGCTGGAGCGGGCCATGTCGCTCGGGGAACTGGCGCGGCGCTCCGGCCTGTCCAAGCAGACGCTGTCGAAGATCGAGCAGGGATTGGGCAACCCGACCGTGGAGACCCTGTCTCTGCTCGGTGCCGCCCTGGACGTACCCGCGCGGCGGCTGCTGACCGAGTGGGGGACACCCGTCTACGTGCAGCGCCAGAGCGAGGGTGAGTGGCGGCAGGCGACCAACTGGACGGAACGCGTGCTCGATGAGACCTACGGCTCCGGATACGTCCGCACACTCGTCCTGCGTCTGGAGCGCGGCAACAAGGACCCGCAGCCGGTTCAACCGCACGCAGCGGGAACGCTGCACCATCTGTACATCGTCACAGGGAAGCTGCGCACAGGCCCGCTCAGCGAACCGGTCGAGCTGGCCGCCGGCGACTTCGCACGCTTCCCCGGCGATGTCACGCACCGGCATGTCTGCCTGAGCGAACGGGTGGTCGCCCACATGGTCACCACAGTTCCCCAAGTACGCCAGTTCGGCCCCACCATCGTGAAGGGCACTCCGGAGTCCGGCACAGGGTGAAACCGTTCGCCCAGCGGACGTCATCGCTCCGGCTCCGCTCTTTGCTCGTATCCGCACGTCGTCCCACGACAGGGAGGAGCACCGCTAGCAGCGTGATCGGGGGTCCGGCAGTCGGACGGCGGAGCCTTTCTGGATGCGACAGGCTCCGGGGACGCAGTACCCGGCACTCGACACCTTCCGGATCGGCCAGGGCGAGTTCCCCGCCATCCTCGGTGAGTCCGGCTCGAAGCAGGAGATCGGCTCCTGCATCGACGAGATGCCTACGGCTGCACACCGATCTTGACGCGCCCTGGGAGGTCCGCGCGCGTGGCCCTGCTCGCGCAGGTCCAACTCCCGCTCGCGCTCGCGCAGTCGTTGCCGAAACCGTGGTCCGGCGGGCAGCGGCAGCAAACTCACCAGGCCAATCGGACAACAGCGCTACGCGAAGCTGAGCGACCCAGGTTTGAACGGGGCGAAGGCGGCGCGTACAAGACCCTCGTCTCCACGAGGCCCGACAGCGCGGTCGACATGTTCGTCGGGCACTTCCCGCCCGGGGCGTCGAACGGCGCCGCCTACACACACGGAAACTCGTCCGAAGTCCTGCCGGTGCTGCAGGGGAGCGTTCTCGCCTCGGTGGACGGCCAGGAATACCTGATGACGGTCGGTACGAGCCTCAAGTACCGCACATCGGTTCCGCACCAACTCCGCAACGCGTCCACCGGCCACGCCTCCGTCCTGTGGGCTGTCAGCCCACCCACCTCCGGGACATGACGGATGACATCGACCAAGGAGAGCCAGTGCCCGACCAGACCGAACCCAGCCCTACGACTGTTTTCCTCGGCCGCCTGTTCGACCCGCGGTCGGCGCTGACCCACGAAGCGGCGGCCGTACGGGACGGCAGGATCACCGCTGTCGGGCCCGCGGTGGAGGTGACCGCCGCGGCCGCACCGGAGCATGTGGTGGACCTGCGTGATCACGGCGTGATCGTCCCGGGCTTCGTCGACGCCCACACGCACTTGCAGACCGGGGCCCGGGTACTGGGTCTCAACGTCGGCGTGCACACACCACCGACGCGCTCGATCGAGGACATCATCGCCACACTGCGGCGTGCCGACGAGGAAAGGCCGGGCACCGGCTGGCTCGAAGGCCAGGGCAACCTCGGCCAGAGTCAGCGGCTCGCCGACCGGCGTTACCCCACACGGCACGAGCTCGACACGGTCAGCACGACCAGACCTGTCGTCGTCCGCTTCGGTGTACACGTCTGGTCCCTCAACTCAAGGGCCCTCGCGCTGCTGGGGATCGACCGCGACACCGTCCTTCCCAGCCCGGCCCGCGTCGAGTGCGACGAGTCCGGTGAGCCGACCGGCGTGGTGAACGACCTCTTCATAGTCCGCCACAAGCTGCCGCACCTGTCGCTGCCCGAGCCCGGCGACGACAGCTTCGAGGAGGTGCTGGTCTCGGCCGCGAGCACGTACTTCACCGCGCGGGGCGTGACGACCATCGGCGAGATGACCGACGGGCTGGCAGAGCTCGGCGTGGTGCGCAGGCGCATCGTGGACGGATCGATCGCACTGCGGCTGAAGCTGTACGCGCTGGGCCGGGACTCCGTCGAGGCCGTCGAGGCCGGTACGTTCGCCGACGTTCTCGGACTCGACGCACCCGAGGTCGCCGACCGGCTGGTTTTCGGTGGCATCAAGCTCATGGGAGACGGCGGGGTCTCGGCCCGGGAAGCTGCGGTCTGGCAGGCATACCCGGACCGTCCCGGGTACACCGGCCAACTCGGCCTGGCCGAGGGCGACGTCGAGCGCACCGTCCAACTGGCCGAGGAACGCGGCTTCCAGCTCCTGGTGCACACCGCGGGTGACCGTGCGATGGACTTCGTCCTCGATGCTTTCGAACGCGCCGGGCAGAAGCTGGGCGGTGACGATGGAACGCCGGTCTGGACGCGTCGCCACCGTATGGAGCATCTCGGCAACATGTTCGCCACTCGCGAAAGGATCGCTCGCAGCAGGGATCTCGGCATCATGCCGGTGGCCAACATCGGGTTTCTGCACGGGATCGGCGACTCGATGCGTGGAGTGGTGGGCGAAGGTTTCGAGTCCGCGCCGATGTACCCGCTCAAGACCATCCTGGCCCACGGGTTCCCGGCGGCGGGTGCGAGCGACTTCGCCGGGGGACTGCCCGAGATCTCCGATCCCCTGTTCCTGATGCGCGTCATGCGCGAGCGCAAGACGTTCGCGGGCCTCACCCTCAGCCCCGAAGAGGCGCTCTCCCCGGTCGAAGCCCTCCGAGCGGTCACCTGTGACGCGGCGGTGGCGATGGAGATGGAGCGCCTGGTCGGTGGGATCCGCGCCGGGTGCCTGGCTGATTTCGCCGTACTCTCCGGTGATCCGCTCACGGCGGAGCCCGCGCACCTCACCGACGGCACGGTCCGGGTACTCGAGACCTGGCTCGGCGGCAAGCAGGTCTGGCAGTACGACGAGGCTTGAGTCCAAGAACGCGCCGCGACGGACCTCCTTGGCCCGCAGGCTGTCGCGGACTTCCTGGTAGCGGTCTTGCCTGGCAAGTGCTACGGCGGCTTTCCCGGCCTGCGCGTTTTTCTTGCAGCGGTGTCCGCGTCTTGATCGAAACGCGAAAGTGCCTTCTGAGCTGGGATGATGAGGCTTGCCGAAGGTCTCTGTCATCCAGCAGGACGGCACTTTCTGCGTGAACCTCACCCGGTCACGTCCCAAGCTCGTCGTGCCGGCCGACGGTCACGGGGTGGTCAGCCACGCCGGATCCCGCCTGCTGGCCAACCTCTCCGAATCACCGGACTGACCAGCACCTTCACGGACGCACTGAGCCAGCTGCGACCGCGAGGCACCGGGCAGGACCCCGGCCGGATCGCGGTCGATCTCGCGGTCATGCTTGCCGACGGCGACGAGGCAATAGCGGACCTGGTTCTGCTGCGCGACCAGACGGAGATGTTCGTCCCCGTCGCCTCCACACCGACCGCCCGACGCCTGCTGGCCGGCATCGACTCGGTTGCGCACTCGCCCGCCTGCGCACGGCGAGGGCCACCGCCCGGGAGGTCGCATGGCGGCAAGCTGCCGAGACCAGGGCAGGGATACCCGCAGCCCGCGCGGGCGGACGCAACCTGCCCGGTCTTGTCCTGGACCTCGACTCCACCCTGGTCACCTGCCACTCCGAGAAAGAGCAGGCAGCGGCGACCTACAAGCGCGGCTTCGGCGACCACCCGCTGCTGTGCCTCCTGGACAACACCGGCGAAGCCCTGGCCGGCCTGCTGCGGCCCGGCAACGCCGGTGCCGACACCGCCGCCGACCACATCACCGTCCTCGACCAGGCGCTGGCCCAGATCTCCCCAGCCCCGCAGCACGCAGTGGAGGCCGGCGACCACGGCGGTCACCGGCCGTTCAGCCTTCGAAATGGCGGTCGCCGCCCGGACCTTGTCCCGCAGCACCCGCATCGCTCTGGCAGAGGGCACCGTTGCAAGTAACACTTGCCCCGCCATTTCCACGACTCCGCTTTCCGGTGTGGAAGTCGAGGAAATCGAAGCCCTGCCCGCCCTCGTACTCAAGGAGATCGAGAAGATGGTGAGCGCGCAGGGCTGACACGGCGACCTCCGTGGACACGGCACAACCTTCGCCTCCGCGAGCTTCTCCGCCTCGCCGATGGACCGCTGGCTGGGCACGGCGTCTCCCTCACATCGACATCGGATGGCAGGCTCGCACGGCCTGCGATCGTTCGACATCAAATTGTACGAGCGTGGCGACCGGGACGGTGCGGTGTGGTCCACGGTCTCAGGGGCTCGCCTCCAGTGCCGGCCCATCCCGTAGGCCGCGCTGCACATCCGATGCGCGATGACGTGCGCCATCGCCTCCGGGCACGGACTCGGGGCTACCGCGATCCACGGATCTCCCGGCTCGGGCTGCTGAAGCCGGTCGGTGTGCTTCGCCCGGCCGGAACGACGCCCGGGGACGGGAGATCCGTGCTGCGTCCGGAGATGCACATCACCGCCGGTTGGTGAACCCGGCGTCCACCGGCAACATGTTCCCAGTCACGTACCTTGCCTCGGCGGATGCCGACCACAGGACGGCGTTGGAGATGTCGACCTGTTCTCCTGCCTGATCTGTGCCGGTTGTCATCGGCGTGCTCACTTGCCGCCCAGCAGCGCCGCCCAGGGCGACTGCACATAGGTGAAGGTGGTCGGTGCCCCGGTGAGCTCGGTGTTTTCCCAGACGGTGACGCGGGGGGCGGTCAGCGGGATCAGGGGGAGGTCCTTGAGGAACTGGTCATGGGCGCGAAGAAGGCTGCTGTCGCGCTTGGCCGGGTCGGTCCGGGTGCGGGCGTCCGCAAGGGCGCTTTGGACCACCGGGTTGTCGTAGCCGTTGAAGTTGTAGACCCCGTCGGCGGCGATCAGGTCGTTGAGGTACACGATCGGGTCGTGCACGATCGGTGCGTACACGGTGAAGAAGAGGTCGACGCCCTTACGGGTTTCCGGGTCGGCGAACAGCTGGGAGTACTGGTTCGGCTCCATCGGCTTGAGGTTGATCTTGAAGCCGGCCGCCGCTGCCTCGCTCTGGACGGCGACCGCGGTCGGGGTCGCCAGCGCGTCGCCGGCGGGCAGAGCCAGAGTCAGCGTCGGGGCGGGCTTTCCGGTTTCAGCGATGAGCCGCTTGGCGCCCGCGACATCCTGCGCAGTGGAGATCTGGCCGGTGGACCTCTTCAGCGGGCTGCTGTCCTTGCTGATCGAGCCTGGCGGGATCAAGCCGCCCAGTGGGTCCGCAGCGCCGTTGTAGATCTTGGCCGCGATGGCGTTGCGGTCGATTGCCTTCGAGAGGGCTTGCCGGACCTTCGGGGCGGCGAGGCTGCCCTCGGTGGTGCTGCCGACGACCAGCCCGTACATCTGCACCGCATTGCCGGAGCTGCCGACGGTCATGCTGCCCGTGCCTGATCGCTGCAGGGTGGGAACGATGGACGGCGGGATGTTCCAGCCGCCGTCCAGGGTGCCGCCGCGGAAGGCGTTGGCGAGCGTGGTGGGGTCCTGTGGCCAGGAGAAGGCGACCGATCGCACCAGTGGTTTGAAGTCGGGCCCCCAGTACTTGTCGTTCCGGACGATCTCCAGCGAACTTGCCGGATCCCACTTCCCGGTCTTGTACGGACCGGTACACATGACCCCGGCGGCGGGAAGACCCCAGTTCCGGCCGGCTGCAAGTGCCTGCTTCTTCTGGTAGATTTTGCCGGCGCTGCCGGCGAGTTGCTTGTTGAAGATGATGTCCGGCGCTTTGAGCGTGACGGTGACCGTGTCGGATGCGGTCGCCTTGATCGACTTGATTTCCTTGCCGAGGGTGGCATTCTGCGCGCCGGTCGACCCAGTGGTATTGGCCTTGATGCTGAAGATGATGTCGGCGGTCGTCACCGGCGAATCGTCCCAGAATTTCGCGCCCGGTCGGATCTTGTAGGTGAAGACCGTGCTGTCGGCGTTGACGGTGAAGGTCGTCAAGCCCGGCTTGATCGAGTAATCCGGGTCGAGTCGGACGACGCTCTCGCACAGGTTAGCGTTGACCATCAGCCTCGATTCTTCGGTGGGGTTTGGTCGTTGGGTGGCCAGGTGGTTCACCCGTATTGTCCCTCGCTGTGTGAGGGCGGGCCGTCGCGTGTCGCTGC
>NZ_JBSGBN010000078.1:0-47159 GCF_053601275.1 Streptomyces sp. NPDC004752
GGCGCGTGCGGGGCGCCGCCGTCGCCGCCGCGGACGTGGACGCGGCGAGCAGGCCATGGTGCCCGAGGCGCAGTTCTCCTCGTACTACGGCAAGCCGGTCCTGAAGAAGCCGGTCTGGGCGCCCCTCGACATCGCCGGATACCTGTATCTCGGCGGGCTCTCCGGTGCCTCGTCGCTGCTGGCCGCCGGCGGGCACGTCACCGGGCGCCCGGGGCTGGCCAGGTCGGCGAAACTGGCCGCGGCGGGCGCCATCTCGCTGTCGCTGGTCGCCCTGGTCCACGACCTTGGCCGGCCGGTGCGATTCCTCAACATGCTGCGCGTCTTCAAGCCGACCTCTCCGATGAACCTGGGGTCGTGGCTGCTGGTCGGCTACGTCCCGCTGACGATGATCGCGGCCGTGAGTGACGTCACCGGCCGCGGCCGGCTCGTCGGCTCCGCCGCCACGGGGGCCGCGGCGCTGCTCGGCCCGGCGGTCACGACGTACACCGCCGTGCTGATCTCCGACACGGCGGTGCCCTCCTGGCACGAGGGGCACCGTGAAATGCCGTTCGTGTTCGCCGGTTCGGGCGCCACCGCGGCGGCGGGGCTCGCGCTGGCCACGGCCCCGCTCGCGCAGACCGGTCCCGCGCGCCGGTTGGCGCTGCTGGGGGCGGCCCTGGAGCTGGGGGCGTTCCATTTGATGAAGCGGCGCATGGGGCTGGCGGCCGAGCCCTACGAGGAGGGCGGGCCGCGGGCGCTGATGCGGTCGGCGGAGGTCCTCACGGCGGGCGGGGCGGCGCTCGCGGCATTCGCGGGCCAAGAGCGCCGACCGCTGGGCGCGGTGGCCGGGGCCGCCCTGCTGACCGGTTCGGCGGCCCTGCGCTTCGGTGTGTTCCACGCCGGTGTGGCCTCGGCCGAGGACCCGAAGTACACCGTCGTACCGCAGCGCGAGCGGCTGCGGGCCCGCACCGGCTGACGGAGGTGGGCCGCAGGCTCGGGTCCCCCGCGCACTCGGGGAACGCCCGGCACCGTGCCGCTACGCGCTGATCGAAGGTGCCGGCATCGCCGTACCGCGGGACAATCATCCACAGGAGAGCCGGAAGCAGCCGGGAGCAGCCGGAAGCAGCCGGGCGACGCCGAGGTCGTGCGGGTTGCCGGCCGCGCGGGAAACGGGTGGGAGGTCCCAGTGATGGGCGTGCGCACCTGGATCGACTCATGGCCGGTCTACCGCCAGCTCACGGGCACCGACCCGCTGGGCCGCGGGGCCGCCGCCAAGAGCGCGCGCAGCGCGCGGCTCACCCCCCGCACCGCAAGCGCGGACCGCGTGGTGAAGTCGGTGTGCCCGTACTGCGCGGTGGGCTGCGGCCAGAACGTCTACGTCGAGGACGGGCGGGTCACCCAGATCGAGGGCGACCCCGACTCCCCCGTCTCTCGCGGCCGGCTGTGCCCCAAAGGCTCGGCGAGCCTCCAGCTGACCACCGGCGACGCCCGCGAGCACTACGTGCTGCACCGGCGCCCGTACGGCACCGAGTGGGAGCGGCTCGATCTCGACCGGGCCATGGACATGATCGCCGACCGGGTGATCGAGGCGCGGCGGGCCGGCTGGCAGTGGGAGGTCGACCAGGCCCGCACCCGGCGCACGCTCGGCTTCGCGAGCCTGGGCGGGGCCACCCTCGACAACGAAGAGAACTACCTGATCAAGAAGTTGTTCACCGCGCTCGGCGCCATCCAGATCGAGAACCAGGCGCGCGTTTGACACTCCTCCACCGTTCCCAGTCTGGGAACCTCGTTCGGACGCGGCGGCGCGACCACCTTCCAGCAGGACCTGCAGAACTCGGACTGCATCGTAATCCAGGGCTCGAACATGGCCGAGTGCCACCCGGTCGGGTTCCAGTGGGTGACGGAGGCCCAGGCCCGCGGCGCGAAGGTGATCCACGTCGACCCACGCTTCACCCGCACCAGCGCGCTGGCCGACCTGCATGTGCCGCTGCGCGCGGGCACGGACATCGTCTTCCTCGGCGGGATCATCAACTACGTCCTGGAGCAGGAGAAGTACTTCCGCGACTATGTCGTGGCGTACACCAACGCGCCCGTGGTGCTGCGGACGGACTTCCGGGACACGGAGGACCTGGACGGCGTCTTCTCCGGACTGGACCCGGACAACCGCCGCTACGACAACGCCACTTGGCAGTACGAGGGCATGGAGGTCCAGGCGGCCTCCGGCGAACGCGAGCGCCGGATCGAGGACCGCACGGACGGCCGCAGGTCGGTGGCCGAGGCCGCGCGCGGCGAGGCGCACGGAGCGGGCGGCGCGCACATCGGCGCGGGCGAGCCCGAACGGGACGAGACGCTGAGCCACCCCCGCTGCGTGTTCCAGGTCCTCAAGCGGCACTACGCCCGCTACACACCGCAGATGGTGGAACAGATCTGCGGCGTGCGGCAGGACGTCTTCCGCCAGGTGTGCGAACTGGTCACGGACAACTCGGGCCGGGACCGTACGACGGCCTTCGCCTACGCCGTCGGCTGGACCCAGCACACGGTGGGTGTGCAGTACATCCGCACGGCCGCCATCCTTCAGCAGCTGCTCGGCAACATCGGCCGGCCCGGCGGCGGCATCCTCGCCCTGCGCGGGCACGCCTCCATCCAGGGGTCGACGGACATCCCCACCCTGTTCGACCTGCTGCCCGGCTACATCCCGATGCCGCACGCGCACCTGAACCAGGATCTGGACGCCTTCGTCGAGGCGGACTCGGCGCGCAAGGGCTACTGGGGCAACATGCGTTCCTACCTGGTGAGCCTGCTCAAGGCGTACTGGGGTGAGGCCGCGAGGGCCGAGAACGACTTCTGCTTCGACTACCTGCCGCGCCTGACCGGTTCCCACTCCACCTACGAGACGACCATGGCCCAGCTGGAGGGCACCTGCAAGGGCTACTTCCTGTACGGGGAGAACCCGACGGTGGGCAGCGCCAACTCCAAGCTGCAGCGCCTGGGCATGGCCAACCTGGACTGGCTGGTGGTACGGGACTTCTCCCTGATCGAGTCGGCCACCTGGTGGCAGGACGGCCCGGAGATCGAGACGGGCGAGCTGCGCACCCAGGACATCCGCACCGAGGTGTTCTTCCTGCCGGCCGCCGCGCACACCGAGAAGGACGGCAGCTTCACCAACACCCAGCGCATGCTCCAGTGGCACCACCAGGCCGTCGAGCCGCCCGGCGAGGCCCGCAGCGACCTGTGGTTCACCTTCCATCTCGGGCGGCTGATCCGACGCAAGCTGGCCGGCTCGACCGACCCGATGGACCGGCCGGTCCTCGATCTGACCTGGGAGTACCCCACAAAGGGCGAACTCGCCGAGCCGGACGCGGAGGCCGTCCTCGCCGAGATCAACGGCCGCGCCGCCGACGGCACCCCGCTGTCCTCCGCCCAGCAGCTGAGCGACGACGGCTCCACCGCGTGCGGCTGCTGGATCTACTGCGGGGTGTATGCCGACGGTGTCAACCAGGCGGCCCGCCGCAAGCCGGGCGCGGAGCAGAACTGGGTGGCGGCCGAGTGGGCGTGGGCCTGGCCGGCCAACCGCCGCATCCTGTACAACCGCGCCTCGGCCGACCCGGACGGCAGGCCGTGGAGCGAACGCAAGGCGCTGGTGTGGTGGGACGCGGCGAAGGCCCAGTGGGTGGGACACGACGTCCCCGACTTCCCCCGGGGCACGTCCCCGCGGTACCAGGCGCCGCCGGACGCGACCGGCGCCGAGGCCCTGTCCGGCACGGACGCGTTCATCATGCAGGCCGACGGCAAGGCATGGCTGTACGCGCCTTCAGGACTCACCGACGGCCCCCTGCCCGCGCACTACGAGCCGCAGGACTCCCCGTTCCGGAATCTGATGTACGCCCAGCAGCGCAACCCGGTACGGCATGTGATGCCCTCGCTGCCCGACAACCGCTACCAGCCGAGCGCCGACGATGCGGGCACGCGGGTGTTCCCCTACGTCGCCACCACCTATCGGCTCACCGAGCACCACACGGCGGGCGGCATGTCCCGCTGGCTGCCCTATCTGGCGGAGCTGCAACCGGAGTTCTTCTGCGAGGTCTCGCCCGAACTCGCGGCGGAACGCGGTCTGGCCCACACCGGCTGGGCGACGATCGTCAGCGCCCGCAATGTCATCGAGGCGCGGGTGCTGATCACCGACCGGGTGCCGCCGCTGACCGTGCAGGGCCGGACCCTGCATCAGATCGGGCTGCCCTACCACTGGGGTCCGAACGGCTACAGCACGGGCGACGCCGCCAACGAACTGCTGCACCTGTCCCTCGATCCCAACACCCACATCCAGGAGGCCAAGGCGATCGCCGTCGACATCCGGCCCGGACGGCGCCCCCGAGGACCGGCGGCCGTACAACTGGTGCGCGCCTACCGGCTGCGGGCCGGCATCGACGAGCACACCGGCACGGAGATGTGACCGGCCCCCGGACTCATCGGAGCACGGAGATGTGACCGACCCCAGGGCTCACCGGAGCACGAGGGTGTGCGGTCCGCGGGGCACGAGTTCCCCGATCACCGGTGCCCCGGGCACCTCACCGGCGACCAGCAGCCCGCCGGAGGTCTGTGCGTCGGCCAGAAGCACACGTGTGTCGGCGTCGGTCGTGCCGAAGTCGGTGGACGCAGCCACCCATTCCAGGTTGCGCCGGGTGCCGCCGCTGACGTACCCGTCCCGTACGGCCTCCCGTGCGCCGTCGAGGTACGGCACGGCGGCCGTGTCGATCACCGCGGTCACCTCGGAGGCCCGGGCCAGCTTGTGCAGATGGCCCAGCAGCCCGAAACCGGTGACGTCGGTGGCGCAGGTCGCCCCGGCCGCCAGGGCCGCGGCGGATGCGTCCCGGTTCAGGGCCGTCATCGTGGCGACGGCCTGCTCGAAGCGTTCGCCGGTGGCCTTGTGCCGGTTGTTGAGCACGCCGAGGCCGAGGGGTTTGGTCAGCGACAGCGGCAGGCCGGGGCGGCCGGTGTCGTTGCGCAGCAGCCGCGCCGGGTCGGCGAGTCCGGTGACGGCCATGCCGTACTTGGGTTCGGGGTCGTCGACGCTGTGCCCGCCGCCCACGTGGCAGCCGGCCTCGGTGGCGATCCGCAGCCCGCCGCGCAGCACCTCGCGGGCCAGTTCGTACGGCAGCACGTCACGCGGCCAGGCCAGGAGGTTGACGGCGAGGACGGGCCGGCCGCCCATCGCGTACACATCGGACAGGGCGTTGGCCGCGGCGATGCGCCCCCAGTCGTACGGGTCGTCGACGACCGGGGTGAAGAAGTCGGCGGTGGACACCACGGCCTGTGCGGGGGCGCCGTCCGGCGTGGGCAGCGCGATGACGGCGGCGTCGTCGCCGGTGGCCAGGCCGATCAGGAGCGGCGCGTCGGCCGTGGCCGGCGGGGGTGTCGTGAGGGCGCCGAGCACGTCCTCCAGCTCGCCGGGCGGGATCTTGCAGGCGCAGCCGCCGCCGTGGGCGAACTGCGTGAGTCGTGGGGCGGCGGGGCGGGTTGTGGTCATGTCGGTCTCCTGCGCGCGTAGCCTGGCGGTCGGTGGAGGCGTGTGGGTGCCTGGTGGCCCTCCCGGTCTTCAAAACCGAGGTGTCCGAGGATCTCGGGCAGGCGGGTTCGATTCCCGTCCGCCTCCGCTTGCCGTGCTGTTCCGGCAGCGCCGCCGCCGGTCGTCGATGCGCTCCGTGTACCCCTGGGCGTCCAGGTACTCCAACAGCGGCACGGCCACCCGGCGGGTGGTGCCGAGGGCCTGCCGGGCCTCGCTCAGCGTGAACGGCTGGGGCAGCCGGGCGAGCACGGCGGCGGCCCGCGCGTCCGCCCCGGGCAGCAGGACGATCCCGTCGGCGATCCGCAGCAGCGCGCCCACGGCGACCGCGGCGGCCACCGTCTTGCGGGTCAGACCCAGTTCGGTGAGGCGGTCGGCCTCCGGCGCGCTGAACGGCGCCTCGGCCAGCTCCCGCCCCACGGTGTCGACGGCCGCCCGGACGGCGGACGGCAGGGTCGGCCGGAGGCTTTCGGAGCGGTACAGCCTGCCCTGACGGCAGATGAGCGGACAGTCACCCGGCGCCTCGGCCAGGGCGTCCACCAGCGCCCGGTCGGGCAGGCCGAGCAGTTGCCGGGCCGCCTCCGTGGGCAGGCCGGGTTCCAGGGGGTGCCGGTGCGCGTACCGTTCCGCTTCGGCGGCCAGGTGCTCCCGCAGGACGGCCCAGTGCGCCGGGTCGGCGAGCCAGTCCCCGGCGACCGCGGGCACCGGGGCCGGCACGCCCATGGCGAGCAGCTCCGGACGACGGATCAGCCCGCGGCGCCGCAGCTCCGCCACCCCGTCCGGAACACCGGTCATGGCGGCCAGTTGCGCCGCCCTGGCCCGGCCCGCGCCCCGGCGGGCCAGCAGCGGCGGACGGACGTCCAGCACGGTCACCCCGCACGGCACCCGGCGGCCTCCGGGTTCGCGCAGCACGGCACGGTCGCCGACCCGCAGGGGCAGGGCTCGGTCCAGCGTCAGCCGGGCGGTGTCCGGGCCGAGCGGGCGGACGGCCACCGGGACGGCCGCGGTGCCGATGTGCAGGGTGACCGTCCGGGGCAGGTCGTCGACCGGTGCGCCGACGACCCGGACGTCGACGAGGTCGGTGAGCAGCCATCGCTGCGGCGCGAGCAGCACCTGACCGCGCCGGAGCGCTCCGGCCGCGGCACCGTGCGCGTTGACCGCGACCCGCGCCACCCCGCTGACGGCGGAGCGTGCCTCGTTCAGTGTCTGCAGGCCGCGCACACGGACCGTGGCCGCCCCCTCGCCCGTCACCAGGCGGTCGCCCACCCGGAGGGTGCCGGCGCCGAGCGTGCCGGTCACCACCGTGCCGTGCCCGCGCATCGTGAAGGCGCGGTCCAGCCACAGCCGTACGTCCGCGTCGGCGGGCGGGACCGGGAGCGCGTCGGCCAACCGGGCCAGTGCCTCGCGTAGTTCGTCAAGACCGGCGCCGGTCACCGAGCTGACCGCGACGGACGGTACGGCGCCCAGCGAGGTGGCCGCCATGCGGTCCAGGGCGGCGCCCCGGACCGGTTCGGGGTCGGCCAGGTCGCTGCGGGTCACGGCGAGGACCGCGTGTCTCACCCCGAGTGCGTCGAGGATCGTCAGGTGTTCCTCGGACTGGGGCTGCCAGCCCTGGTCGGCGGCCACCACGAACAGCACCGCGGGCACCGGCCCCGCCCCGGCGAGCATGGTCGGGACGAACTTCTCGTGACCGGGCACGTCCACGAAGGCGACCTGCTCCCCGTCCGGCCCGAGCCTGGTCCATACGAAGCCGAGGTCGAGGGTCAGCCCTCTGCGCCGCTCCTCCTCGAAGCGGTCGGGTTCCATGCCGGTCAGCGCCCGCACCAGGGCGGACTTGCCGTGGTCGACATGGCCGGCGGTGGCCAGGACGCGCATGCCGGCTACCCTCCCGCGGCCGAACGGACCGCCTCGGCCAGCCGTTCGTCGTCCTCGGGCGGCACCGCCCGCAGATCCAGCAGACAGCGCCCCGCCTCCAGCCGCCCGACGACCGGAGTGGGACCGGTGCGCAGCGCGGCGGCGAACGGCTCCGGCAGGGACAGCGCGGCACTGGGCAGGGTCACCCCGGGCGCGCCGCCTCCGCCGACCGTGGCCTCGCTCTCCACGGACCGGACATCGACGCCGTATGCGCTCAGGGCCGAGGCGAGCCGGTCGGCGCGGGCCCGGAGGGCGGCCGGGTCGGCGGTCAGCGCCTCGGCGGTCGGGGTCGGCGGTCCGGTGAGCGTGGCCTCCAGGGCGGCCAGAGTCAGTTTGTCCACGCGCAGGGCGCGGGCCAGCGGATGCCGGGACAGCGTGCGGACGAGGTCCTCCGCGCCCAGCACAAGCCCGCACTGGGGTCCGCCGAGCAGTTTGTCCCCGCTGGCGGTCACCAGCGAGGCACCGGCCCGCAGCTGGGTCTCGGCGTCCGGCTCGTCGGGCAGCACCGGGTGGGGGGCCAGCAGCCCGGAGCCGATGTCGACGACCACCGGGACGCCCAGCGCGGCCAGCTCCCGGACGTCGGCGCCGCGGGTGAAGCCGGTGATGCGGAAGTTCGAGGGGTGCACCTTCAGCACAAACCCCGTCCCGGGTCCGATCGCCGCGGCGTAGTCGGCGGCGGTGGTGCGGTTGGTGGTGCCGACCTCGTGCAGCCGGGCCCCGGTGGACACCAGGAGGTCGGGGAGCCGGAAACCGTCTCCGATCTCCACCATCTCGCCGCGGCTGATGACGATCTCCTTGCCGGCGGCGAGCGCGGTGGCGGCCAGGGCCAGGGCGGCGGCGCCGTTGTTGACGACGTGCGCCGCCGCGGCGGACGGCACCCGGTCGGTGAGGGCCCGTAGCGCCGTGCGTCCGCGCCGCGCCCGTACCCCGGTGGCCAGGTCCAGTTCCACGTCGGTGGGGCCCGTTGCCTCTCCCACGGCCCGGCGTGCCACCGCCGACAGGGTCGCCCGGCCGAGGTTGGTGTGCAGCAGGACCCCGGTGGCGTTGATCACCGCGCGCAGTCCGCCCGCCGTCCGAGGCAGGAGCGCGACGGCCGTGTCACCGATCCGCTCCGGCGGGATGCGACCGGTCCGCGCTCGTTCCTGTGCCTCCCGGACCGCGGCCTTGACGACGGACACCCCCAGCCGGCCGGCCGCCTCGGTCAGGCGCGGCTCCCGCAGGAGGGCGTCGGTACGGGGAATCCTCCGCCGCACGTCCCCGGCCGGACCGCCGGGCGTCTCCTGGGGCCCGGGCATGGCGGCCTGCGCCCGTCCCTTCCCGGTTTCCTCCGCTGCGACCTGCGGCTCCACGCGGCCCTGCCTTTCCGCCCGCCTCCGACTGTCGGAGATGTCTGAGATATCCATCGTCTCCACGTGCGTCTCCACGTGCCCGGACCGGACTGCCCGACACGCCGAGGCGAACGAACTCCCTTCGCAGCACCCCGGTCCCGGGTTTCCGGCCGCCGAACTCGTGAAACCCGTCGTACGTCCTGTGAAACCCGTCGGTACATCCTTCGGATCCGGACCTGCACTCGGACTTCGTCGACGTTGCGAGGCGCGCCATGAACTCCCCGGCCAGCATGAACTCCCCGGTCAGGAAGAAATCCCGTGACCAGACGGAAAAGGCGATCGTGCGGGCGTTGCTCGACCGGCAGAAATCCACCTACCCGGCTCAGGCGGGTATCCGGCTGGCCAACACACCCGGCCCGCTCTACCGGACACTGGTGCTCGCCGTGCTGCTCAGCGCCCGGATCAAGGCGGACATCGCGGTGGCCGCCGCACGCGCACTGTTCGAGGCGGGCATGCGCGACCCGCGCTCGATGGCCGATGCGTCATGGCAGCGGCGCGTCGACGCCCTCGGCGAGGGCGGATACCGGAGGTACGACGAGCGCACCGCCACCATGCTGGGCGACGGCGCGGAACTGCTGCTGGAACGGTACGGCGGCGATCTGCGCAGGCTGCGTGCGCAGGACGACCCGAAGAAGGCGCTCCGGAGGATTCCCGGGCTCGGCCCCACGGGCGTCGACATCTTCCTGCGCGCGGTCCAGACCGTGTGGCCGGAGTTCGCGCCCTACGTCGACCGCAAGGTGCGCGACGGCGCCGAACGGCTCTCCCTGCCCACCTCGCCCGATCGCCTGGCGAGCCTGGTGGGCAAGCGCGAACTGGCTCGGTTCACCGACGGACTGGTCCACGCGGCGCTGGACAAGCCGCTCGCGGACGATGTCCTCGCCGAGGCGCGGTCGGCATAACGACGTCGACATAGCCGTCGGCTCATGAAGGCCCAGGGCTGAGGGCCCACGCGTCATCGGGCCGGGGGCGGTGGTGCTACGCGGCCGGGCCCGCGTGTCCGGTGCGGACGGGTCGTCCTACGACGGTGGTGGGCGGCTCCGCCGGCCACCATGGCCAGGCCCAGGCAGAACAGCAGGGCCAGTGCGAGGCCGGAGCAGAAGACGCCGAGCGGGCCGAGGGTGACGATGTGATGGCCGAGCACCGACACCGCGTAGTCCGGCCCACCCGACAGATTGCCGACGATCGCCAGGGCGGTGAAGGCGGCCGTCGCCAGGAGGAGGAGCAGTCCGAGGAGCACCATCTCATTCATCTCCTCTTCAGGAAGTCGTTCATGAGGAAGTCGTTCATGAGGAAGTCGTTCTCCGGCATCGAGTACCTGCAATACGGCCGGTTCACACCGTGCCCCGGGAGCGGTGAGCCGCGCTCGCCGACGGCACACGGCGTCAACCGGTCGCCGGGGCGTGTGTGTCACTGCGGTACGCAGTCCATGCCGCCGTGGCCGCCGTTGCGGAAGAGCGGCCGGAGGACGGCTGCTGCCCCGACAAGGCGGCTACGGCCCCGACGGAGGGGGCACTTCCCAGGGGCCGTAGCCGTGGACGCGGTGCCGGTTCAGCAGGTGATGGTGCCCCTGCGCAGGGCGTGGCCGCTGTCATTGTCGTCGTCGGCCCAGTAGACGGGCTTGGAGCCGCCCACACACTCGTCGGCCCCGGCCACCGAGAAGCCTTCGTTGTTGATGTTGGCCATGCCGCTGGGACGGTCGTAGACCGCGAGGGTGGCGAAGGCACCGGAGCCGTTGACCCGCATGGTCCGGTGCCGGCCGTCGCAGGTGTTGTCGCAGACCACCCACAGCCGGGACGCCTGGGGCTCCCACTGCAGTTCCATGACGGCGGCCATGCCGCTGCCGAAGGATGCGACGCGGGTGAAGGCGCCGGTGTCCTGAAGGACGTAACCGTAGATCATGCCGGTGCCTTCGACGCTGACGAAGAACACACCGCCGGTGTGGGCACCGTAGCGACTCGGGGCGTAGGCCGCTCCGGTCGACTCGTCCTTGAACCCGGCGCCGGTCAGGTAGGTGTCGGGGACCCAGGTGATCCCCTCGAAGCCGAGGTTGGAGTCCACGGACGGCAGATCGGAGGTCAGGTTCCATTCCCTGGTGGCCGTCAGCGTGCCGCCGGTGCCGCTGACGTCGTACCGGAGCACGGACAGGCGGCTCGTCCCGGACGCGTCGCCGTTGCGCTCGCTCGCGACGAACACGCCGCCCGCGGAACCGGAACCGGTGAGGGTGACGCCCTCGCTGTCGGGGCTGCCGGAACCGCCGGGGAAACGGAGGGTCTTGCCCGAGGTCCAGCCGCTCGCGGTGTCCGGCTTCCAGCCGCCGGAGCCGTTCGGCACCAGCCGCCAGAGCTTGCCGGAGTTCTGCGCGCCCCACATCACGCCTCCCTCCTGGACGAGGCCGCTGAGGTCCTTGCCGAAGACATCGGAGGCGTCGGCGTTCGTGACGGAGCCGCTGCCGGGCCAGGCCGCCGGTGCGGTGCTGCCGCCCCCGCCGCAGTCGTTCGCGGCGCCCAGGGTCAGGGCAGCCGCCCGGAAGTCGCCGGTGCCGTCGGGGCAGCGCGACCAGGAGGGGGCGGAGTGGCCGCTCCAGCTGAAGCTGTCGACCAGGGTGGAGCCGTCGGGAAGGTACAACCGCGCCTTGTCCGCGGAGCCAAGGCCGAACGCGCCGTGCACATCGAAGGCCCGGAACGCCCCCGGGGCGAGTGTGGTCCCCGAAGCGATCTTGTACTTGGAGCTGTTGTTGTCGTCCTTGAGGATCCAGCCCGAGACATCGACGGCGGCCGTGCCCTTGTTGTACAGCTCGATCGAGTCGTTGACGTTTCCGGTCGTCACCACCTCGTTGATCCGGATGTCGTCTGCCGGTGCCGCCTGGGCGGGCGACGCCATCAGCGTGCCCGCGGCCAGCGCGGGGCCGGCCACGACGGCGAGAAGAAGAGCGAGGCGACGGCGCCACCCGGGCGCGCGTACTTCGGTCACGGTGTCCGTCCTCACAAGAGTGTTGTGACAGGGCGGCACGAGGCTTCCCGGCCGGACCCAACGGCCGCCTTCCGGTGGGTGGTTGTCGTGTGAACGGAGATCGAACCGGGGTCCGACGGCCCACGGTCGGCCGATCCGGGATCGGGCCGGTCGATCTGGGATCGGGCCGGTCGATCTGGGATCGGGCCGGTCGATCTGGGATCGGGCCGGTCGATCTGGGATCGGGTCGGTCGATCCACTGCCTCCCAGAACCATCGAGCGGTGTTCAGCCTTGCCCGCTCTTCGGGAGGGGCCTGCCGGAAGACCGGTGTTCACCATCGGCCGAACCATGTGGGACGGATACATGAGCACTAGCGCAGGTGCGGTGGGCAACACCATGTCGGCAGCCGTTCGAGGGCTCTTACCGTCCCCACCATCAACAACCGCGCCGCCGCCGTCCGTCGCACATGTCCGCCACACTCCAGGGCACGGACCGGCGCGGCCTCCACCCCCCAGGAGCCGGTCGATGCCCACCATGCCCACGCACTCCGCACGCCCCCGCCGCACCAGAATCCTCGCCGGGGCCGCCGTCGCGGTCGCCGCCCTGCTCGCCTCCGGCTGTACCCAGGCCGGCACGGCGGGCTCCGATTCCGCCGGTGACGCCAAGGGCAAGGCCGTGAAGGTCGGCCTCGTCTACTCGAAGACCGGCCCGCTCGCCGCCTACGGCAAGCAGTACATCGAGGGTTTCAAGGCCGGTCTCGACTACGCCACCAAGGGCACCGGCAAGGTCGACGGCCATACCATCGAGATCACCGAGCGCGACGACGCCGGTGACGCCTCCAAGGCCGTCGCCGCGGGCAAGGACCTGATCGGCAGGGGCACGAAGATCATCGCGGGCAGCACGGACTCCGGCATCGCCCTGCAGATGGCCCCGCTGGCCGCCCAGAACAAGGTGCTGTTCATCGACGGCCCGGCCGCCACGGACGCCGTGACCGGCATCAACAAGTACACGTTCCGCTCCGGTCGGCAGTCCTACCAGGACATCCTGACCGCCGCCGCGATGCTCGGCGACGCCAAGGGCAAGAAGGTCACCGTGCTGGCCCAGGACTCCACCTTCGGCCAGGCCAATGTCGCCGCCGTGAAGGCGGTGCTCGGCGGCGAGGGCGCCACGGTCTCCTCCGTGCTGGCCCCGCCCAGCGCCACCGATCTGACCCCGTTCGCCCGGCAGGTCAAATCCGCCGCGCCCGACCTGGTGTTCGTGGCCTGGGCGGGCGCCACCGCCCCCGCACTGTGGACCGCTCTCGACCAGCAGGGCGTGCTGACCTCGTCGAAGGTCACCACCGGCCTGGCCGGAATCGCCTCGTACCCCGTCTTCGGGACGGGCGGCGAGAAGATCACCTTCCTCGCACACTACTTCCCGGGCGCGGCCGGCACCGACGCCGAGAAGGCCATGACCGCGTCGGTCGAGAAGGCCGGCGGCACCCCCGATCTGTTCACCCCGGACGGCTTCACCGCCGCCCAGATGATCGTGCGCGCCGTGGGGGCCGACGCCACCGACACCGACGCCATGGTGAAGTCCCTGGAGGACTGGACGTTCGACGGCGTCAAGGGCGAGCAGCGGATCCGCGCCGAGGACCACGCCCTGCTCCAGCCGATGTACCAGGCGCGGCTCAAGGGCAGCGGCAAGACCGCCGAGCCCGAGCTGGTCCGGACGCTCCCGCTGGACAAGGTGGCCCCGCCCGTCAAGCCTCTGGCGGGCTGACCCGTGACCACGGCATCCCCCGGCACCGGGCCCGCGCCCGGTGCGACGGCGGCGCCCGCCGCCGTCCTCGGCCTGGAATCCGTGGGCTGGAGCGTCGGCGGCGCGACCATCCTCTCGGACGTCTCCCTGGACGTGTACGAGGGCGAGTTCCTCGCCTTCATCGGTCCCAACGGGGCCGGCAAGACCTCGCTGTTCAACCTGATCAGCGGGCTCGTCCCGGCCACCGCCGGCCGGGTCGTCCTCGACGGTAGGGACATCACCGGCGAGGCCCCGTACGCGCGGGCGCGGCGCGGCCTCGGCCGCACCTTCCAGACGTCCAGCCTGTGGCCCGCGATGAGCGTCGCCGAGCATGTGCGGCTCGCCGCGCAGGCCGCGGTCGGCGGCTCGTACCGGTTGTGGCGGCGGGCCTCCCAGTACCGGGACAAGGTCGACGACGTGCTGACCCGCACCGGCCTCGCGCATCGCGCCGACGTGCCCGCCCAGTCCCTCTCGCACGGCGAGAAACGGAAGCTGGAACTCGCCGTCCTGCTGGTCGGGGAGCCCCGGCTGATGCTGCTGGACGAGCCGATGGCGGGCGTCAGCGCCGAGGAAGTGCCCGCCCTGACCGAACTCATCCGCACCCTGCACCGCGACGAGGGCCGCACCGTGCTCATGGTCGAGCACCACATGGACGTCCTGCTGGGCCTGGCCGACCGGCTCGCCGTGATGCACCACGGCAGCCTGCTCGCGCTGGACACCCCCGAGGCCGTCACCGCCGACGCCACCGTCCAGCAGGCATACCTCGGGGAGGCCCTGTGAGTCCCGACCGGACGGCCGGGGCCGTCACCGGCGCACGCCGCGCCCCGGGCGCCGCCGCCCTGCTGACCGTGCGCGGCCTGCGGGTGCTGATCGGCGGCCGGCACATCCTGCACGGCGTCGATCTCGATGTCGCCGGACAGGGCGTCACCGCCCTGCTCGGCCGCAACGGCGCGGGCAAGACGACCACCGTGCGCGGCGTGCTCGGTCTGGTGCCGCGCACCGGCAGCGTGCTGCTGGACGGCGAGGAGACCGTGGGCCTGCCCACACACACCCTGGTGCGCCGCGGCATCGGCTACGCCCCCGAGGACCGCGGTGTCTTCGCCGGGCTGACCGTCGCGGAGAACCTGCGCCTGGCCGAACGCGGCGACGGCGCACCGGACTACGACCTCGTCCACGAGCTCTTCCCCGAGCTGCTCAAGCGGGCCGGGCAGGCGGCCGGCACCCTCTCCGGCGGCCAGCAGCAGATGGTGGCCATCGGCCGCACCCTGCTGAACGGCAATCGGCTGATCATCGCGGACGAGCCCACCAAGGGCCTGGCCCCGAAGGTCGTCACCGAGGTCACCCAGGTGCTGGAGCGGGCCGCCGAGGCCGTCCCGGTGCTGCTCGTCGAGCAGAACCTCGCCATGGTCCGCCGGCTCGCCACGCACTGCGCGGTGCTCGCCGACGGACGCACCGCCCACCAGGGGCCCGCCGCCGACCTGCTGGGCGACCCGGACGCCACCCGCCGTCTGCTCGGTGTGGGCCGGGCCCCCATCGCGCCCGCCACCCGCGCGGCGTCGGCATCGGCCCCGCCCACCGAATCCAGTGAATCCGCCGAGTCCGCCGACGCCGACGCGCCCGCGGGGCCGCGGTCCGACCGTACGGAGGCCGACGCCTGATGGACACCGTCGTCCTGCTCACCCTGACCGGACTCGGCCTGGGCGCGCTGTACTTCCTCGTCGCCTCCGGGCTGTCGCTGATCTTCGGCCTGATGGACGTGCTCAACTTCGCGCACGGCGCGCTGCTGTCCATCGGCGCCTACGCCACCTGGTGGGCCGCCTCCGGCAATCTGCCCGGCGCGGGCTCCGGCGGTCTCGGCTTCGTGTTCGCCGTCGTCTTCGGTGTGGTGGTCGGCACCCTCGCGGCGGTCCTTCTCGAACTGGCCGTCGTGCGGCCGCTGTACGCCAGACCCCGCGAGCAGGTGCTCGCCACGGTCGGCGTCTCGCTGGCCGTGCCCGCGCTGCTCGCGGGCATCTGGGGCACCGACGCCCTGACCTTCCCCGGGCCGAAGGCGCTCAAGGACACGATCGGCGTGCTCGGCGCGCAGATCCCGGCCAACCGGTTCGTGCTGATCGCCGGGGCCGTCCTGGTCTGGGCGGGCCTGAAGCTGTTCCTCGACCGCACCCGGCACGGACTGGTGGTCCGGGCGGGTGTCGAGGACCGGGCCATGGTGACCGCGTTGGGCATCGACGTCCGCAAGGCGTTCACCCTCGTCTTCGCCATCGGGGGTGCCGCCGCCGCGCTGGGCGGCGCACTCGGCGGCCTGTACTTCGGTTCGGTCGACCCGCGCCAGGGCACCTCGCTGCTGATCTTCGCGTTCGTGGTCGTCGTGACGGGCGGCATGGGCTCGGTGACCGGCGCGGCCGTCGCGTCCGTCGTGATCGGCCTCGTCCAGCAGTTCGCCAACTACTACACCACCGCCGGACTCGGCGACCTCGCCGTCGTCGTGCTGCTCGCCGCCCTCCTGCTGGTGCGCCCGCGCGGTCTCACCGGGAGGCTCGCATGAGCACCGTCACCGACACCGGCGCCCGGGTCGCGGCCGGCCCGGAGCGGTCCACCGCCCGCCGCCTGCTGCGCTGGTGGCCCGTGGGTCTGTTCGTCCTGCTGTTCGTGCTGCCGTACAGCGCCGTCGAGATACCCGGCCTGCTGGACGGACCCGTCGGCAGCCCCGGAAGTCTGCAACTCCTCGCGCTGTGCCTGCTGTTCGGCGCGCTGGCGACCGGATACGACCTGCTGCTCGGCCGCACCGGGCTACTGTCCTTCGGCCATGCGCTGTACTTCGCGGCGGGCAGCTATGCCACCAACACGATGATGCAGGAGGCCGGGCTGTCGTTCGGGCTGTCCGCCGTGCTCGGCCTGGTCTTCGGCATCGCCCTCGCGGTGCTGCTCGGCTCGGTCAGCCTGCGGGTCACCGGCATCGCCTTCTCGATGGTGACGCTGGCGTTCGCACAGGCCGCCGCCATCCTGGTCGCCCGCGACCCGGGCGGCTTCACCGGCGGCGAGGAGGGCCGCGCGGTCGTCGGCGACCTGCTGCCGTCCGCACTCGTCGGCATCGAGAACACCGCCAACCTGTACTGGATCACCCTCGCGTTTCTCGCCCTCACCCTCGTGGTCGTGCACTGGACCACCCACTCCCCGACCGGGCGGGTCTGGGAGGGCATCAAGGAGAACGAGCGCCGCGTCGAGGTTCTGGGCCTGCGCCCGTACGGGTTCAAGCTGGTGGCCTTCACCGTCGCGAGCGGACTGGCCGCGCTGGGCGGCATCGTGCACCTGATGCTGACCGGCGGCTCCACCCCGCACACCACCAGTTCCGATTTCACGCTGTCGCTGCTGGTGATGGTCGTCCTCGGCGGCTCCGGCACCCGTTGGGGCCCGCTGCTGGGCGGCGTCCTGTACACGTGGGCCGACCAGCGCCTCGGCGACGTGGCCAACTCGGCGGCCGTCGCGGACCTGCCCGCGGTGCTGCGGGTGCCGCTCAGTCAGCCGCTGTTCCTGCTGGGCGTGCTGTTCGTGGTCGTCGTCAACGTGCTGCCCGGCGGTCTCGCCGCCCTGCCCGGCCGGATCCGCGCCGCACGTGCCACCCGCCGCGGCGCCGAGGACGGCCCTGGGAGCGGGGGCGGCGGTCACAGGAGAGAATCGGACCCCGACGGCGGGTCCGGCAGCGGCGACGCACCGACCCCTCCCGCCGTCCGGCACAACAGGGCGTCGGCCGCCTCCGCCGACGCCGACGTCAACGAAAGGCAAACGTCGTGACCACCGCCGACACCCCGCCCGCCGCCGCTCCCGCGGGCCCCGAACCGCTGCCCTTCGAGGAACTCCACGTCCCCGTGCCGGGCGGCGACCTGACCGTGCTGCGCTGGGCAGCGGCCGATCCCGGGGCGCCCACGGTGCTCGCCCTGCACGGCATCACATCCAACGGGCTGGCCTGGGGACCGGTCGCCCGCCGCCTCGCGGGCCGCGCCACTCTCGTCGCCCCCGATCTGCGGGGACGCGCGGGCAGCCGGGACCTGCCCGGACCGTACGGCATCGCCGCGCACGCCGACGACGCCGCCTCGGCGGCCGAGGCACTGGGACTG
This sequence comes from Streptomyces sp. NPDC004752, assembly GCF_053601275.1. Classification (NCBI taxonomy): domain Bacteria; kingdom Bacillati; phylum Actinomycetota; class Actinomycetes; order Kitasatosporales; family Streptomycetaceae; genus Streptomyces; species Streptomyces sp. NPDC004752. The sequence goes on from NZ_JBSGBN010000078.1 coordinate 17,686, forward strand.
GGCCGGCCGGTGCTCGCCGGGCACTCGATGGGCGCGTTCACGGCGGCCCTGGCCGCCGTACGCCACCCCGAGCGGTTCGGTCCCCTGTTGCTCGTGGACGGTGGGGTCGGGTTCCCGGCTCCCACCCATCTGTCCCCCGACGAGCTGCTGACCGCCGTCATCGGCCCGGCCATGGACCGGCTGTCGATGACCTTCCCCGACCGGGCCGCCTACCGTGCGTTCTGGCGGGTCCACCCCGCGTTCGCGGACCGCTGGACGCCGGAGGTCGACGCCTACATTCAGCGCGATCTGGTCGGCGAGGAACCGGAGTTGCGGTCCTCGTGCCGTCTGGAGGCGGTCCGCACCGACGGCGTCGGCCAGCTCGAGGAGGACGTGCTGACCGCGGTCCGCCACCTGCCCCGCCCCGCCACGCTGCTGTGGGCGGAGCGCGGTCTGATGGACGAGCCGCAGGGGCTGTACGACGAGGAACGCCTCGCCCGCGCCAAGCTCGACGGCACGGGTGTGACACCGCTGCGCGCTCCGGACACCAACCACTACACGGTGCTCACCGGCGAGGAGGGTGCGGCGCTCGTCGCCGACCTGCTGCTGAAGGCCGCCGGGCAGACCACCGCCTGACCGACGGCCCGCCGACCCGCGCGGGTGGCGGCCCGGCCGCCACCCGCCGGGAGGGAGCGGGTCAGCCGCTCAGTTCCCGCAGCCTCAGCGCCAGCTGAAGCTCCAGCGCGCGGTCCGGGCGGCTCCAGTCCGCGCCGAGCAGCGCCTCGATGCGGTCCAGGCGTTGCACGACCGTGTTGACGTGCACGTGGAGTGTGTCCTTGGCGCGGGTCATGCTGCCGCCCGCGCCGAAGTAGGCGGCGAGCGTGGGGACCAGCTCGGTGCCCCGCCGGGCGTCGTACTCCAGGAGCGGCCCGAGCGTGCCGCGCACAAACCCGCTCACATCCTTCTTGTCGCCCAACACCACGCCGAGGAACCCGAGTTCCTCGGCGGACGCGCCGTCGCCATGGCGGCCCAGCACATGCAGGGCGCGCAGACAGCGCACCGCCTCGGCGTGCGCGTCCGCGATCCGGGGCGCGCCGGACACCGGACCTGCGGCCGCCACCGTGACCGGGGCGCCCGCGAGGTGCCCCAGCTGTACGGCCGCGGCACGGGCGGACTGACCGGGCCCGAGCCGCTCGTCGACCACCGTCAACAGGACGACGGCGCCGGCGTGTTCGGCGGCGGCGCAACCGGCCGGAGCCCCGAAGAGATAGCGTACGGCGGCCGAACCGAGCCGTTCCCGGGCCGCGGGCTCGGTGTCGGCGACCAGCACCAGATACGGCTGGTCGAGGTCGACGCCCAGTCTGCGGCCTCGGTCGGCGAGCAGCGTCGGGTTGCGTCCGGCATCGGTCAGCAGGTCGGTGACGAGTTCGCCACGCACCCGGTTCTCGGTCTCCGCGACCGTGCGCCGCAGCAGCATGAGCAGGCCGGTGACGACGCCCGCGCGCTCGAACATCCGCCGGTCGGCGTCCTGCAGCATGCGGTGCCGGTGCAGCACCATGATGGCCAGCAATTCGTGCCCTGCCAGCACCGCGCAGATCCACCGTCCCGAGCGGGCCACCGCGCGCCCCGCCGTACGGGACTCCTCGGCGGCCGAGACCAGCCAGCCCGCGTCCATCGAGTCGGCGGCGAACGGCCCGCCGTCGTAGCGGACCGCGGCAAGCGGCCGGCCGGCCGGATCGTGCACGGTGAGCGCCCCGTCGAGCAGTCCGGCCACCGCGACGGCCACCTCGCGCACGTCCCCGCCGCGCAGCACCAGGTCGGTGAGCCGGTCGTGCGCCTCCTCGGCCCGCTGCACGGCCGCCGCGTGCGCCCGCACGACCTCGTTGACCTCGGCGAGTTCGGCGAGCGCGGCGCGGGTGTCGTCGAGCGCGCGGGCCGTGTCGATGGCGATGGCGGCGTGCGCGGCGAGCGAGGAGAGCAGCGCCACCTCGTCGGGGCTGAACGGGCGGGGGCTGCGGTCGGCGGCGAACAGCACGCCGATCACCTTGCGGTCCCCGCCGTGCACCGAGCCGAGCACCAGGGGAACACCGAGGATCGCGATCAGGCCCTCCTCGGCCACGCCCGCGTTGATATTGCGGGTGTGGCGGAAACGAGCGTCGGTCGAGTAGTCCGGGGTCGCGTACGGGCGGGCGGTCTGCGCCACCAGACCACCCAGCCCTTCGCCGAGATCGAGCCGGAGGTTCTGGAACACCGAGGACACGGAGCCGTCGGTGACCCGCATATAGGTGTCCCCTGCCTCCTCATCCGGCAGCGTCAGATAGGCCGTGTCGGTGCCCAGCAGCATCCTGGCCCGCCGGACGATGGCCTTCAGCACCTCGTCGAGGTCGCGGGAGGCGGCGAGGTCACCGGCCGTGTCGAACAGGGCGGCGAGTTCGAGTTCACGACGGCGATGCGCGCGCAGCGAGCTGCGCACCCGCAGCGCGGTGGCCACGGCCCGTTCGGTCTCCGCCAGGTCCGCCCCGTCGACGCCCGCCTCGCGCGCCTCTCCGCTGACCGCGCCCAGCGCCTCGGCGGGCGCGTCGGTGGCGAGGAGTTCCAGCAGGCGCCGCAGGTGGGGGGCGGCGGATGCATCCTGCCCGGTGGCCGCCTGCGCGGCCGGGCCGGAGGTCTCGTCGACGCTCCCGATCCGGTCCGTACCGCTTACCGCCTCGCGGTCGCCGCTCCCCGTGCGGTCCGCCTCCCCGTCGAGGACGCGGGGCAGGGGCTCGGTGGCGCGGGCCGGGGGCACCGGCATCGCGGCGACGGGCGGCCCTTCGCCGCCTGCTGCCGTGCTCGCGTCCATGTCCGCCTCCCGTGTCGTTCCCTCCGCCCCTGCCTCGCGGGTCGGATCGGTGCCGCGTGCGGGCACACCCTCGTACGGGGCGGCACCACTCGGGCGGCGGGCGATCAACCAGCCGATGCGCAACCTTGCCAGCCCGGCCCGCCTACGTCACCCCCGTGAACTGGCGTTAGACCTGTGTTAGTTCTGCGAAGGTAGGGTGAGTGTCCCGGTGAACGATGTCGATGCCGTCCCATGCTGCGGACGGTGGTCCCTGCGTTTCCTGGCCGCCCACCGTAGGAAGCCGAACCGGCCGAACACACAGGGGCGGCCCATATATTCCCGCGCCCAGTCATGGTGTCCGGCCCCATGGAATCGGACCACAAGGGGAGACGCCCGTTCGCCGGGCGTGCCCGGCGACGACGACCCGACCCGACAGCCGGGTGAGAGCGTCGGACACTTGGCACTTGGCGCACTTGGCGCTTGACGCAGATTCAGGCAACGGCCCGTACCCACACGTCCCGGGACGCCCGATGGCGCACAACCACATGTCCGCACCCTCCACACTGCGCCTACGTTCCAAAAGACCGCCAGCGCCGCGCGGGATCCGGTCAATCCTTCCGGCTTCCGTGCGCCCCACGCCTCGGAGGTATTACAGTGCGCCCCACACTTCTCAGCCGACTCGCCCGGCTGATCGGACGGTTCGCCGTGTCCGGTCTGCTCATGGCGGCGGCCGGGACCACCGTCCTCGCCCAACCTGCCTCGGCCGCAGGCGGGTTGACCGAGGTCACCGGGTTCGGTTCCAACCCCGGCAATCTCTCCATGTACACATACGTCCCCGCGGGCCTGCCCGCCGGCGCCCCGCTCGTGGTCGCGATGCACGGCTGCACCCAAACGGCCAACGACTACTACGCGAACTCCGGTTGGACCAAGTTCGCCGACCAGTACGGCTTCGCGGTGGTGTTCCCGCAGACCAACTCGGCGAACAACATGACGTCCTGCTTCACCTGGTTCGACCCGGCCGACTCCACCCGCGACAAGGGCGAGGCCGCCTCCGTCACCCAGATGGTCACCAAGGCCGAGTCGCTGTACGGCTCCGACGCGAAACGCGTATATGTGACCGGCCTGTCTGCGGGCGGGGGCATGGCCGCGAACCTGCTCGCCGCGTATCCGGACGTGTTCGCGGGCGGCTCGATCGACTCCGGCCTGCCCGCGCAGTGTGCGACCAGCCTGCTCGGCGCGTCCAGCTGCCAGCTCGGAAGCCTGGGCCTCAGCCCGGCCCAGTGGGGCGACAAGGTCCGCGCCCAGTACCCCGGGCACACCGGACCGTGGCCGCGCGTCGCGATCTGGCAGGGTGCCTCGGACTTCACGGTCTACCCCGTCAACGCGACCGAGCTGCGCGACCAGTGGACCAATGTCCACGGCATCTCGCAGACCCCGTCCAGCACCGAGAACCTGCCCGGCGGCACCACGCTGACCAACTATGACGACGCGTCCGGACAGCCCGCCGTACAGCTCTACCAGATCAGCGGGATGGGCCACGGCCTCGCCGTCGACCCTGGCTCCGGCGCCGAGCAGTGCGGCAGCACGGCCGCGTACTTCCTCGACACCATCTGCTCCACCTACTACACGGCGAAGTTCTGGGGACTCGACAAGGACGGCACCACCGGACCGGGCGAGGGCGGTGAGAAGCTCCCCGCGCCGACCGGCCTCGCGGCCGGCTCGGCCACCGACACCTCGATCGCCCTGAGCTGGACCCCGGTCGAGGGTGCCGCGTCCTACCGCGTCCACCGGGGCGGCACTCAGGTCGGCACACCCACCGGCACCACATTCACCGACTCCGCCCTGACCCCGGCCACGACCTACACCTACACGGTCGCGGCGGTCGCCGCCGACGGCACCGTCGGCACGACCTCCTCGACCATCACGGCCACCACCACCGGCAACGCCCCGACCTGCACGAAGGCCACCAACTACGCCCACGTCACCGCGGGCCGGGCCCACACCAGCGGCGGCTCCACCTACGCCAACGGCTCCAACGAGAACATGGGCCTGTACAACACGTTCGTCAGCCATACCCTCAAGCAGACGTCGTCCGGCTACTACGTGGTGGCCGACTCCGGCTGCTGACCCAGTCGGTCACCCGTTCCCGACGCGCCGTCGTCTCCCCTGTCCTCTCAAGTCCTCCCCTGTGATCCAAACCGTCCGCCGCACCATGGCGCGATTTTCAACCGAGTGGTAGAAAAGTGCCGACGGTTCCGGACCAGAGGGTGGGAGAGGGCATGAGACAGCGGCGCGTCGGCCTGGCCGCGTCTAGTCCAGCTAGTCCAGCGGGATGGTCAGCACCTGCTGGAGAAAGAACCTCAGCGGGCTCACCAGATCCACTTCGTCGGGATTGGTCAGCCACTGGACCTGGAGCCCGTCCATGAGGGCGATGAAGCTCATGGCGGCCGTTCGCGGGTCGACTCCCTCCCGCAGATGCCCGCCTCGGGCCATGGCGGAGAAGGCGGAGTGCATGTAGTCACGCGCGTCCCGGTAGTGCCGGGTGAAGTAGTCGTGCGCCGGATGCTCGGGCGTGATCGCCTCGGCCGCCAGGCGAACGTACAGCTCGACGATGCCGGGGTGGCGCGCGTTGTGGGTCGCGAGAGCGAGAAGGTGGCGTACGCCACCGATGCCGACGGGTTCCCGGGGAAAACCACGGGCGTCGTCCTCCTCGTCGCGCCGCTCCAGCACGGCGGCGAGCAGCGCCTCCCGGTTGGGGAAGTAGTAGATCAGCGTGGCATGACTGATGCCGACCCGCTTCGCGATCTCCCGCAGCGATGCGCCGTGGTATCCGGCATCGGCGTACACGGACGCGGCCGCGGTGACGATCTCCTCACGACGCTGTCGGCCTTTGGCATAGGCGGGAGTGGTGCCCGCCGTGCGGGTCTCGGCAGGAGTCATGCGCCCATCATGCCCCAGCCCCGGCAGTGATCAGCGGTCGCGTCCCGCTGCCCCTCCCACCCCGGATCGGCAAGTCAGTGACGAGGAGAGAAGTGATGGCCGAGCCGGCCAGGAAGAAGACAGCCCCGGCCCGCGCACCGGTTCGCGCCACCGCGAACCGGCCCTGGCCGTCGCCCCGCCGCCTGCGTCTGCGTCTGCGCTGAATGCCTGAACCCGGCCCGCCCTTCCCGCCCCGTCTCCGCCGTCACATCCGAATCTGTCATTACCTCTGTATCCGCCCCTGCATCCACCTCTGCATCTATCTCTGTATCCACCTCTGTATCTGCGTCACGGACAGGAACGACACATGACCGACCTCCTCTACCGCGATCCCGCACTTCCCATTCCGGCACGGGTCGACGACCTGCTGGCGCGCATGACACTGCCGGAGAAGGTCGGGCAGATGCTCCAGCTCAACGCGAAGGACGGCGTCACCCATCTCATCGAGGACCTGCATGTCGGATCGATCCTGCACGCGTCGCCGAAACGCATCGTCCAGGCCATGGAGCTGGCCGAGGCCTCCCGCCTGGGCATCCCTCTGCTGATCGGCGAGGACTGCATCCACGGGCACTCCTTCTGGCCCGGCGCCACCATCTACCCCACCCAGCTGGGCATGGCCGCGTCCTGGGACCCGGAGCTGGTGGAGCGCGTCGCGCGCGCGAGCGCCGTCGAGATCTCCACCACCGGCGTCCACTGGACCTTCTCCCCCGTGCTGTGCATCACCCGCGATCTGCGCTGGGGACGGGTGGGCGAGACCTTCGGCGAGGACCCGTACCTGCTCGGCGAGTTCGGCTCCGCGATGGTGCGCGGATACCAGGGCGACGGCCTGGACGACCCCACCGCCGTCCTCGCCTGTGCCAAACACTTCGCCGGCTATTCCGAGACCCAGGGCGGCCGTGACGCGAGCGAGGCCGATCTCAGCCGCCGTAAGCTGCGCTCCTGGTTCCTGCCGCCCTTCGAACGCGTCGCGCGCGAGGGCTGCCGCACCTTCATGATCGGATACCAGTCGATCGACGGCGTCCCCATCACCATGAACCAGTGGCTGCTGCGTGAGGTCCTGCGCGACGAGTGGAACTACACGGGCACCCTCGTCACCGACTGGGACAACGTCGGCCGCATGGTGTGGGAGCAGCACGTGTGCGCCGACCACACCGAGGCCGCGGCACGGGCCGTGCGCGCGGGAAACGACCTCGTCATGACCACCCCGCAGTTCTTCGACGGCGCGCAGGACGCCGTGGCCCGCGGGCAGTTGACGGAGGCCGAGATCGACGCCGCCGTACGTCGCATCCTGACCCTGAAGTTCGAACTCGGGCTCTTCGAGAACCCGCGCCGGCCCGACCCCGCACGCCAGGCCGCCTCCATCGGTTCCTCCGATCACACCGCGCTGAACCTGGAGATGGCGCGCCGCAGCCTCGTCCTGCTCTCCAACGACGGCACGCTTCCGCTGCTCGACGAGGCGACGCCCGATGCCTCGGGGCGGGTCGCCGCCCCGGCCGGGGCCGCCCCGCGGCGCATCGCGGTGATCGGCCCCAACGCCGATGCGGTCGACGCACAACTCGGCGACTGGGCCGGTTCGTCCGGGCAGGCCGACTGGCTGCCGGACGGCCATCCGCGGCATTTGACTCAGACCGTCCTGGACGGTCTGAAGGCGGTCGTGCCCGCCGACTGGTCGGTCACCCATGCCCGTGGCTGCCACATCGCGGAGTTCGTGCCCGACCCGAACGGGCCGCTGCTGCCCGACGGGCAGCCCGCTCCGGACGTCGTCGTCCCCGCCCGGCCCGACCCGGTGCTGCTCCGTGCAGCCGTCGCCACCGCCGAGCAGTCCGATCTCGTCGTCGCCGTCGTCGGCGACACCATCGGCCTGATCGGTGAGACCCGTTCCACCGCCACCCTGGACCTGGTCGGCGGCCAGATCGAGTTGCTCGACGCCCTCGCGGCCACCGGCAAACCCATGGTCGTCGTGGTGATCAGCTCCAAGCCACAGGTGCTGCCGCCGTCGGCGGTCGACGCGGCAGCGCTCATCCAGGCGTTCAACCCGGGCATGCGCGGCGGACGCGCCATCGCGGAACTCCTCCTCGGCCTGATCGAGCCCAGTGGCCGCCTCCCGCTCACCATCCCGCGGCACGTCGGCCAACAGCCCGTGTACTACAACCAGATCCGCGGGCAGCACGGGGACCGCTATGCCGATCTGACGCAGGACCCGCTGTTCGCGTTCGGTGAAGGACTCGCGTACACCGACATCACCTACTCGGACCTGCGGATCCACACGCCGGAGGTCGGCCCCGGCGACGACGTGCGTGCGACGGTCACCCTCGCCAACACCGGCCACAGGCCCGCCCGCGAGACCGTCCAGATCTACATCCGCGACCTGGTCACCTCGGTGACCTGGGCCGACAAGGAACTCAAGGCCCATCGTCAGGTCGATCTGCGGCCCGGCGAGAAAGCCGACGTGGACATCGTTCTGCCCGCCGCCGCCTGCACCCTCGTCGCCGCGGACGGGCGCCGGGTCGTGGAACCCGGCTCGTTCGACCTCCTGGTCGGCTCCTCGTCCCGTGACCGCGACCTGCTGGTGGGGCGGTTCACGATCGGCTAGGCCGCCGGCCGGAGGCGAACCGGACGAGCATCGCGGCGTCGATGATTCCTCGCACATTTCGTCAGGTCCCTTGAGTTTCGGCGAGGCCGACCGGAAGTCGGCCGACTGGTACGGAAAGCCCGCCGAAACTCAGGCAACAAAGCCTTCCAAATACCCTGGCAAAGAAAAGAGAAAGATGCGGAATTGAGATTGCCAAGTCCCCTGATTCGCCTCTGACCAGCGGCGTTGTGAGGTGATACGCGGGGCCGTCCGGGCCGGGTGACTTCTGGGCAACCGGTATGGGCGGAGTCGGCTGATATCCGTTCGAAGAACGTTCAACTCGCTGTCTGCGCATGGGCTGTGTGTGGTCCTTAAGGTTCCTGTGGTTTTCGAATGAAGGGGCCTCATGGACACACCCTTGGCAATCCGGGCTCGCGGAATCACAAAGTGTTTCGGCGATGTCGTGGCGCTCGACGGCATCGATCTGGATGTGACGCAGGGTCAGATCCACGGCCTGGTGGGACCGAACGGCGCCGGCAAGACGACACTGCTCGGCCTCCTGCTGGGCCTCTCCGTCGCCGACGGCGGCACCCTCGACATCCTGGGTACGCCGGTCGGCCGGACGCTCGCCGTCCCCGACGGCGTCGCCGGTTTCGTGGACGGCCCCGGTCTCTACCCCGCGCTCACCGCCCGGCAGAACCTCGCCGCGCTGGCGGCCCTCCGCGGCCAGGACGCGCGAACCGCCGGGATCGACGACGCGCTGGACCAGGTCGGGCTCACCGATGTCGCCGACGACCGGGCCCGCGGCTTCTCCCTGGGCATGCGTCAGCGGCTCGGGCTCGCCGCGGCCCTGCTCACCAGGCCCCGACTGCTCGTGCTCGACGAACCGTCCAACGGTCTCGACCCGGCCGGCAAGAGACACGTACACGGTGTCCTGACCCAGCTCGCGGCCGACGGGACCAGCGTCGTGCTCTCCAGCCACCGCATGGACGACCTCGAAGCGCTGTGCTCCGAGGTCACCATTCTCACCACCGGGCGGGTGGTCTTCTCCGGTCCGCCCGGCAAGCTGGCCGCCGAGAACCGTGAACTCGACTACCGGCTGCTCACCTCCGACCCCGAGGCCGCCCGCCGGCTGGCCGCCGACACGGCCGGGATCCGGACCGTGGACGGCACCGGGCCCGCACGGCAGGACACCGGGGTGATCGTCGTGCGCGCGGCGGTGCCCGCCCTCGACGAACTGGTGGCGCGGCTCGTGCGGTCGGGCATCGCGTTGCGTGAACTCGCGCCCGTGGTCTCGCCGCTCGAGGCCGCGTTCCTGGCCCTCACCGAGCGGCAGACCGAACAGCGGGAGGGCGGCCGATGACCGCGACCCTCACCGACGGCCCGGCCACCGTCGCCCGCCGGATTCCGCTGACGCGCTGCTACCGCTTCGAACTGGTCAAGCTCGTCTCGCAGTGGCGGATCCGCCTGCTGGTACTCGCCTGCTGGAGCGCGCCCGCGCTCTTCGTGATGGCGGTGAGCCAACAGAGCACGCTGCCCACCGACACCCTCTTCGGCCGCTGGATGCACGCCACGGGATGGGCCGGAGCGCTGGTGATGCTCGGTTTCGCGGGCACCTGGGCGCTCCCGCTGCTGACCTCGGTGGTGGCCGGCGATGTGTTCGCCTCCGAGGACCGGCTGGGCACCTGGCGTCATCTGCTCGTGGCGGTCCGCTCCCCACGGCGGATCTTCGTGGCGAAGGCGCTGGCCGCCCTCACCGTCATGGTGCTGCTGGTGGCCGGGCTGGCCTGCTCCAGCGTGGTCGGCGGGCTGGTGTCGGTCGGCAACCGGCCGCTGGTCGGCCTCGACGGCCATCTGCTGACGCCGGGCGACGCCGCCGGCAAGGTCCTGCTCGCCTGGGTCTGCGCCCTCGCCCCGACACTGGCGCTCGCCGCGATCGGTCTGCTCGGGTCGGTCGTGCTGGGGCGGTCTCCGATGGGCTTGCTGCTGCCCGCGCTCGTCGCGCTCGTCATGCAGCTCGCCCAGATGCTGCCGCTGCCCGTCGCCGTACGTCTCGCCCTGCCCGGTTACGCGTTCATCTCCTGGAACGGGCTGTTCACCGATCCGGCGCAACTCGGTCCCCTCCTCGTCGGCATCGTCGTCAGCCTGGTGTGGGCCGTGACCGCCACGGCGCTGGCCTATGTGCTGTTCCTACGGCGGGACTTCACCAACCCGACGTATGACGGCTCGGGGCGCCGCGCGGTCACCGTCGGTGCCCTGCCGATGGTCGCGCTCCTGGCCGCGACGGTCGCGGTCCTCGCCCCGGCGACCGGGGCCACGGGCTCGGGGATCGAGCAGGCCAAGGTGCAGCGCTCGGTCGCCACGGCGTTCGCCCACCTCTATCGCCTGCAGACCGAGGAGCTCAACCGCCCCGCCGTCACCGAGGCGCAGCTGAAGGCCACGGCGGCCTGCACCAAGGGCGGCGTCCAGGACTCCTCCGCCCAGGGGTCGGGCAACGACTGGCGTTGCGTCGTCTCCTGGCATCTCCCCGACGTCGCGGCCACAGGCACGGCCGTCTATCAGCTCGACGTCACTCCAGACGGGCGGTTCGTCGCCGATGGCGACGGACCGAAGGAAGTAAATGGCTACTTCCTGGTGCGGACCCCGCAGGGCGACGCGCCGAACCCGCTATGGCAGTTCGACGGCAACGTCGAACTGCCGGCCGACACCCCGAAGGGATAACTTCCATGCAGGTATCACGCCGTAGGCGTGTCGAGAAGGACCGTTCCGGCCTTCTCGGTAGAAACATCGGCCGCCGCACCCCCCTGGTGACCGCCGGCATCACCGCCATGGGCCTCCTCGCCGCCGGTACCGCCTTCGCCCAGACCCGCCAGTTCGGCACCGACCAGGTCGGCCAGACCACCCCCCAGGGCCAGGTCGTCTCCGGCAACCAGTACATCGATCCGTACGGTGACCACACGGTCATCAACAACGGCAAGATCATGTCGTCCACGGTCAGCCCGGACGGCACCCACCTCGCAGCCTCGGTCACCGATGGCGACTCGGCGCTGGTCATCGTGGATCTGAAGACCCGGCAGGTGGTGCAGCGCGTCGGCAACTCCGCGACCGTGGACCTGAAGATCACCGGCAAGGACGTGGGCCAGGAGGGCCCCACGTACTCGCCCGACGGCAAGCAGCTGTGGCTGGGCCGGACCAACGGCTACACCAAGTTCACCGTGAACGCCGACGGCACCCTCGCCAACCCGGTGAGCGTCTCGATCCCGGCGGACGGTCCCCGGCACGCGCTGGCGAGCGCGGCCGTCTTCTCCGCCGACGGCGCCACCGTGTACGCGGCGGTCAACGGCCAGAACCGGGTCGTCGCCATCGACACATCGACCGGCACCATCAAGCAGAGCTGGGCCACCGGTAACGCCCCGCGCGGGATGGTCCAGGTCGGCTCCAAGCTGTACGTCAGCAACGAGGGCGGGCGTCCGGCCGAGCCGGGCGACACCACCATCAACTCGTACAACACCCAGGTGCCGGCGGACCCGAAGACCGGGGCCACCACCACCGGCACGGTCAGCGTCATCGACCTGGCGGATCCGGCTGTCGCCCCCCTGAGCATCACCGTCGGTCTGCACCCGACCGCGCTGTACGCCAAGGACGGGGCGGTGTTCGTCACCAACACCGGCACCAACGACGTGTCGGTCATCAGCACCGCCACCAACAAGGTCGTGCAGACCATCGCCACCCAGCCGTGGCCGGAGGCTTCGGTCGGCTACGAGCCGAACGCGGTGACGCTCACCGATGACGGTCACCTGCTGGTGACGCTGGGCCGCGCCAACGCGGTCGCCGTCTACACGTACACGAGCCCGCAGGAGCCGGTCGGTTATGTCGGCCTGCTCCCGACGGACTACTTCCCGTCGGAGATCACATCCGTCGGCAAGCAGATCGTCGTCTCCAACACCCGCGGTATCGACGCCCGCCGTCCCACCACCAACGCCGGGCACGGCACCCACGACACGACGTCGAGCCTGCAGTACTTCACGCTGCCGAGCGACAAGGTCATCAAGTCCGAGACGGCCAAGGTCTTCCAGCAGAACGGCTGGACCAACGGCTCGGTCAAGCTGGCCCGGGGCAAGAGGGCGAAGGCCGTGCCCGTACCGGGCCGGATCGGTGACCCCTCGACGATCAAGCACGTCTTCCTGATCGTCAAGGAGAACCGGACCTACGACCAGGTCTTCGGTGACATACCGCGGGGCAACGGCGACCCGTCGCTGGCCCAGTTCGGCGAGAACGTGACGCCGAACCAGCACGCTCTGGCCGAGCAGTTCGGGCTGTACGACAACACGTACGACATCGGCACGAACTCCGCCGAGGGCCACAACTGGCTGATGCAGGCCGACAACCCGGAGTACACCGAGTCCTCGGCCGGCGAGTACCTGCGCAGCTACGACACCGAGGACGATGCCCTCGGCCACCAGCGGACCGGTTTCATCTGGTCCGGGGCGCAGGACGCCGGCAAGTCCGTGCGGAACTTCGGCGAGTTCCACCAGTTCCTGTCCAAGCCGGCGGGCGCGAGCTGGCAGAACCTCTACTGCGACGCCAAGAACATGGCGGCGACGGGGCAGGACACCGCCTACAAGCTGACCTCGTCCTCGCCGATCCCGTCGCTCAACAGCGTCTCGGTGCCCGGATTCCCGAAGTTCGACACCAGCGTCCCGGACGTCTACCGGTCCGAGATCTGGAAGAAGGACTTCGAGCAGAACGGTCCGGCGAACCTGAACATGTTCTGGCTCTCCAGCGACCACACCGGTGGCCCGGTGAACTCGGCGTCCCAGGTCGCGGACAACGACCTGGCGACCGGCAGGATCGTCGACGAGATCTCGCACAGCAAGTACTGGAAGGACTCGGCGATCTTCGTCGTCGAGGACGACTCCCAGGCCGGCCAGGACCACGTCGACGGCCACCGTGCCCCGGTCCAGATCATCAGCCCCTGGGCCCAGCACGGACAGGTCGACAGCCACTACTACTCCCAGATCAACATGGTCCGGACCATCGAGCAGATCCTCGGGATCAAGCCGATGAACCAGAAGGACAGCGCGGCCACCCCGATGAGTGCGGCGTTCACCAAGACCCCGGACTACACGCCGTTCACCGCCCTGCCCAACCGGATCTCGCTGACCAACGGTCTGGCCACACAGCCTTCCTGCGGCCCGGACGTCCCGGCGCCGCAGAACCCCGACGCGGCGGCCGTGCCGTCGGCGAAGGTCCCGGCGGACAAGCAGTCGATCGAGGCGAAGTGGCAGGACTGGCAGTCGCACCAGCGACTGACCGGGTCCAACGCCGTTCCCGACTTCGCGAACCCCGCGCAGATGAACCACTTCACCTGGTACCAGACGTACGGGTACACGAAGCCGTACCCCGGCGAGCACAGGATCTACGCGCCGAAGGACGTGCCCGGCGCCTACATCCCGTCGTCGGAGTCCGACGGCTGACCCAGTCCCCTCGCGTCCTGGGCCCCTGGCCGACGTCACCGTCGGCCGGGGGCCCTTGGCGAGCGACAAACGACAACAGGCCCCAGGCGTACGGCAGTTTCCCGCCCGGCCACCGTGAACCGACTTCTTGAGCCGCGCTCATCCTGCGGGCCGACTCCCCCCGTCCGACTGTGCGAGGAGGCGCCGGAGCCAGCGGGTGCGGGCGGCGCGCGCGTCCTGGCTGAGGGCCGCCCGCGGTGCCACACTGTCGAAGCCGTGATAAGCACCGGGCCACACGTGCAGTTCGGCCTGGCCGCCCGCCTGCCAGATCGCATTCGCGTAGGCCACGTCCTCGTCCCGGAACATCTCGGCCGATCCGACCTCGACATACGCCGGGGGCAGCCCGGAAAGGTCCGTGGCACGGGCGGGGGCCGCATAGGGCGGCAGGTCCTCAGCGCCGTACCGGTCGCCCAGCAGTGCCTTCCACGCCGTCGCGTTGGAGGTGCGGTCCCACAGGCCGAGGCCCGTCATCTGATGGCCGGAGAAGGTGTTGTCGCGGTCGTCGAGCATCGGGCACAGCAGCAGTTGCCCCAGTGGCACGGGACCGCCGCGGTCACGGGTCAGCAGGGCGAGGGCCGCGGCGAGCCCGCCGCCGGCACTCTTGCCTCCGACGATGATGCGGTCCGCGTCGATGTCCAGTTCGGCCGCGTGTCCGGCCGCCCAGACGAATCCGGCGTAGCAGTCCTCCAACGGGCCCGGGTAGCGAGCACCCGGCGCCAACCTGTACTCGACCGAGACGACGGCCAGTTCCAGCGGCAGGGCCCACTCCCGAAGAATCCGTGGCAGCACGGACCAGGCGTTGCCCATGATCATTGCGCCGCCGTGCAGGTAGTACAGCAGCGGCAACGGCCCGGTGAGCCCGGCGGGCCGCGCGCTCACCAGCGTGACGTCCGGACCGTCCGCGGGGCCCGGCACGCACAGCTCCGCCACCTCGAAACGGCCGTCCGCGCAAAGGGTTTCGGCCGTCGGCCGGGGCCGGGCCGCGGCATCCCGTGCTCGCCGAACCTCAAGATTTTCCGGGGTGACCGGCTCCCTGGGCCCGTTGCCCATGACCGCGAGCGCGGCGCTCAGTTCGGGATCGAGCGGGGGCACGGCCTTCGGCGCCGGGACACGGCCGGACGCCGACGGTGTACGACGGGCGGTCATGGCCTGCCCCCGGGGAGTGCTCGCGTGAAGTCCATACGGCGTAGCCAATCACCCCGCCCGGCGACCCCCCGCGGCTCAAACCCGCACCGCCAACCGTGTGGCCTGCGAGGCGGGCGGACTCGCAGGCCCGGCAGGTCAGTTGACGAGGAAGAGCCGCACCTCGGCGGTCTTGGTCCGGGGGAAGGAGAAGTCGAAGTTGGTCCGGGTCCCCCAGCCGCATGCGTCCGCGGTCCGGGTCTGCCCGTTGCCCCCGTCGGCGCTGACGAACGCGCAGTCCCCGTCCGCGCGGGTGTCTTCGAGCCAGCCGTAGACTTTCAGGGTGCTGCCGGAACAACTCAGTGTCCAATGCGCCTTCGCTCCCGGAATCACGGGGGAGGCGGTGGACGGGCACGAGGCCGCGGCAGCCGGGCTCGCGGCGGTGAGCGAGAGTCCGGCAGCGAGCGCGGCCGCGGACAGGGCGGAGGCAAGTTTCCTGATCACGACCGCATGAATAGCGGCCCGACGAGCCGTCCGGTGCAGGAAAGTGCTCTTCGATCAACCGAGTGAGTGAACGGATTCACCGCAGGAACGATCCGCTGCGTGACCTGCACCTGTGCCGAACTGGTCACCTCCGGGGCCACAGCAGCGGAGAACCTCCCGCCCGGCCCACGGCCCGCGGCCCACCGCACCGAGTTCACCGGTGTACGACGCTGCGCTCCCGCCTCGGGCCGCGCGAACCCCTCACCCACCGGTCCGCGGCGCGCAGGCGGTCGGCAGGCTGACCGTTCCGGCGCCGCCTGGCCCGTCCGCCGCCCGCCGGTCCCGCACGTTCCGTAGCTCCTCGGCCACCGGCCGCGCTGCCACGGCATCCCGACTCGAAGTGCTCCCCGGGGCTCCCACGGGGACAATGAGGTGGTCCCCGGACCCTGTGAGGTGGTGGCGATGCCCGCATGGCATCTACGCGACTATCACGACGACGATCTCGACCAGGCCGTCCAGATCTGGGACCAGAGCCGCCGCGCCGACGAGGACCGGGTGTTTCCGATCTCCGAAGTGATGGCCGCGGCCAAGACCGGCCAGACGGCGGTGGTCGCGGCGGTCGGCGAGGAACTGGTGGGCATGGCCGTGGCTCAGGCGCACGGAAAACGGGCGTGGATCCTGCTGGTGGCGCTCGCCTCCCGGTGGCGCAAGCGGGGCATCGGCAGCGCCCTCCTCGCCGAGCTGGAACGGCGGCTCAGGGCCATGGGCATCCGCCACATCAGCGCGCTGCTGCCCGCCCACGCGGCCGGGACGAAGGCGCTGGAGAACTCCGGCTACCAGTCCCGCGAGGGCCTGACCTACTACGAGAAACTCGAACCGCCCGGGGCCGCGAACGTCGACGTCCTCGCCGCTCTCGGCGGCCGTATGCTGCCCGATGGGCTCTGGGACGCCATGGCCGGCATGGAGCGCGAGAAACTGGTCGTCGAACGCCGTGTCGTGCTGCCGCTGACGAAGCCGACGCTCGCCGACCGCTACGGTGTCGTACCGCCCAAGGCGGTCATCCTGTTCGGCCCGCCCGGCACCGGTAAGACCAGCTTCGCCAAAGCGGTGGCCTCGCGGCTCAACTGGCCGTTCGTGGAGCTCTTCCCGTCCCGGCTCGCGGCCGACACGAGCGAGGGACTCGCCGCGGCGCTGCGGGAGGTTTTCGCGGACCTGGCGGAACTGGACTCGGTGCTGCTCTTCATAGACGAGGTCGAGGAGATCGCCGGCGCCCGGTCCGGCAAGGCGGTGGATCCCGGGCACGGGGTGACCAACGAGTTGCTGAAACTCATCCCCGGCTTCCGTGAGCACGACGAACGGCTGCTGGTCTGCGCCACCAATTCCGTACGCTCGCTCGACGCGGCTTTCCTGCGGCCGGGCCGGTTCGACTACGTCATTCCCATCGGCCCGCCCGACCCCACCGCCCGCGCGGCGATCTGGACCCGCTATCTGGGCACCGCCGGCGGCTCGGTGGACGTGACCCAACTGGTCGGGGCCAGTGAGCTGTTCACCCCGGCGGACATCGAGTTCGCCGCGCGCAAGGGCGCGCAGGCCGCATTCGAACGCGAGGTCACCGATCCCCAGGGCCGGCCGGCCACGACCGAGGACTATCTGACGGCCATCGCCGACACCCGACCGACGCTCACCGCGAGGGCGGTCGAGCAGTTCACCGAGGACATCCAGCGGTACAGCCGCCTCTGAGTCCGGTCCGTCGGACCGCGAGGCCGACGACATCGCCTTTCCTGCGTTCAACTCGCCGCTGTCCACGCCCCGTTGACGAGCAACGGTGTTTCGGAGCGCCACTGACGGCCCGTCAGACACCGAATGCGGCGGGGTACCTGATCGTGCCGGTGGGGATGGCGCGGGTGTCATCGAGGGCCAGGGCCATCATGGCCTCGTCGGGTGCCTCGAACGGCGCTCGGATGCCGAAGCGGGAGGCGGGTGTGAAGCCGAACCGCGGGTAGTAGGTGGGGTGTCCGAGCACGAGGACGAGGTTTTCTCCCCTGGCCCGGGCGGTGTCGAGGGCGGCGCGGACGGCGGCGGAGCCGACACCGGCGCGCTGTACGGACGGCAGCACCGCGCAGGGGGCGAGGGCGAGCGCGGGCTCGGTGTCGACGTGGCAGCGGGTGAGCAGGGCGTGCCCGACCGGAGTGCCGTCGGCGGCGGTGGTGACCATGGACAGGCCGTCGATCCACGCCTGGGGGTCGGCGCGCAGGGCGTCGACGAGGTCGGCCTCACCGGCGGTGGGGAAGGCCGCGAGGACGATGTCACGGATGGCGGTGATGTCGCCGGTGGTCTCGGGGCGGGTGGTCCAGGTGGTCATGGCCCTTCCGTTCTAGCCGGCGTGTCTGTGGTCGAGGATCGTCCTGGCGGGCACCGCGCGGGGCAGCGTTCCCCGCGAAGGTCTCGATCTCCGGCTGCCGCAGGGCCGACACCACATGGCCGCGGCGGGCGCGCCACCGCGCAGGATAGCGCGGGTCTTCTGACCTGGCGCACCCGACCGGGCGGGGCGCCCCGTCATCGGTGGCCCGCGGTGGCGGCGACGGCGCAGAGGATCGCGAGGCCGAGCAGGCCGACGGAGCCGCCGGGTGCCGCCGGGTGCTGTACCAGGAGCACCGGCCCGTGTCGGCCGCGCCGGGCGGTCCGCGTGATGCCTCTGTCCTACCGGCGTCTCCCGTTGCCCCCGCACGATGCCCGGTACACGATGCCCAGCCGATTATGTACATTTGTACAAGTCGTCTGGCGCCCGTCATGCTCCCCGGAGCCGCGCCTCCTGTTCGTTCACTGCGGAGACTCTGCCCGATGGACCTCGCCATGCGCCGACGACGTCGGTCACTGTTCGTCTTCTTCTTCATCCCCGGCATCGCCATGTCGTCATGGGTGACACGGACCCCGGACGTGCGGGACCGGCTGGGCGCCTCCACGGCCGAGATGGGGCTCGTGCTGTTCGGCCTCTCGGTCGGCTCCATGCTCGGCATCCTCTGCTCCGGCCGACTGGTCGCCCGTTACGGCAGCAGGCCCGTCATCGGACTGGGCACCTCCCTGGTGATCGCCAGCACGGCCGTCATAGCGGCGGGCAGCTTCCTGTCCTCGGCCGCCGTCGTCGCCGCGGGGCTCTTCACGTTCGGCGCGGGCATGGGATCGGGCGAGGTCGCGGTCAACATCGACGGCGCGGACGTCGAACGGGCCACCCGGAGCACCGTGCTGCCGACCCTGCACGGATTCTTCAGCCTCGGCACGGTCATCGGCGCGGTCGCGGGCATGGCCGCCACGGCGGGACGGTTTCCCACCCACTGGCATCTCGCGGTGACCACGCTCGTGTCCGCCGTGGCGTTCGGGTACGCGTACCGTGCCGTGCCCGCGGGTGTCGGACGCAGCGAGGCCCTGTCCACCCGTTCCGCGGGCCGCTCCTCCAGTCGGCTGTGGCGGGAGTCCAAGCTGCTGCTGATCGGCCTCATCGTCCTGGCCATGGCCCTCGCGGAGGGTGCGGCCAACGACTGGCTGCCGCTGCTGATGGTCGACGGACACGGGCTCGACCCGGCGCTGGGCTCCCTCGTCTACGCCGGTTTCGCCGCGGCGATGACCCTGGGGCGTTTCGGCGGCGCCGTGTTCGTGGACCGGTTCGGTCGAGGCGCCGTGGTCCGGGCCAGCGCCTTGTCCGCGTCCATGGGGCTCGTCCTGGTGATCTTCTCCGACAGCGCCGTGCTCGCCGGAACGGCCGTACTGCTGTGGGGACTCGGCGCCTCGCTCGGGTTCCCGCTGACGCTGTCCGCGGCGGGCGACTCCGGCCCGGACCAGACGGCACGGGTGAGCCTCGTGGCGACCGTCGGATATGTCGCGTTCCTCGTCGGGCCTCCCAGCCTCGGATTCCTGGGCGACCACTTCGGCCTGCGCACCGCCATGATCGCCGTGTTGGCCTGCACCATGGCGGCCGTCCTCATCGCCCCCGCCGTCAACACCCCCCGCGCCGCCGGGCCCTCGGGCTCCCCCCTGGCGCCGCCGGTCGACGCCGCCGCTTCCCCCGCGGAATCCGAACGGACGGGCCCGCAGGGCCAGTCGGGCGGCTGAGCGGCTTCTAGCACCGGCGGCGACCATACCGTCGGACCCCGTTTCGCCGACGGGGTCCCCGGATCCGGCGAAGGTCACGCGTCGCACGCAACCCACCCGGCCGCGCACCGTTGTTCCGGGCATGAAACTTCACCCACGAGCCGGTTTGCTGTTGGGCTGCGGCCTCGCGGTGACCGGCGCGGCCCTGGCACCCGTGGTCGTCGCCGCCGACGCCCCCGCGGCCCCCCGGGACTCCTATGTCGAGACCACGTTGTACTTCGGGACCGAACGGCCCGGCGGCGGCAGACCGGTGACCGAAGCGGAGTTCCAGCGGTTCCTCGACACCCGGGTCACACCGCGCTTCCCGGACGGACTGACCGTGGACGAGGGGCGCGGCCAGTACCGGGACCGATACGGGGTGATCGAGAAGGAGCGCTCCTACCAGGTGATCGTCCTCTACCCGACCCGTACCGGGTCGGCGGCCGACGCACAGCTCGAAACCATTCGGCGTCTGTACGAGGAGACCTTCCAGCAGGAGTCGGTCGGCCGCGTCGACGAGGCCGTCCACGCCTCTTTCGACTGACCGTGCTCCGCTCTGCCCGCCGGTGTCCGTCCGGGCGGCCGTCCCGGGTGGACACCACCCATCCCGAGCCGATGGAGTGCGCGCGGACCACCGCCGTACCCCTGTCCCGTGAACGGCGGCCCGGCCGTCCGCCGTGCGGCCCGGCATCCGCGAAGGTGACGCAGGCGACGCCCCGGCACCGAGGAACGGTCCGGGATCTCCGCGATCCGGTCCGGCTCCGCCGTCGCGGTGGGCGTCGGGGCACTCCTTCCAGGTAGTGGTCCGCCGGAAGGCGACACGGCGGCATGCGGTCCGGCGGCGAGGGCTCGCGCCGACGGCTGCGGCAACGCCGTGAC
The DNA here is from genome assembly GCF_053601275.1 of Streptomyces sp. NPDC004752. Classification (NCBI taxonomy): domain Bacteria; kingdom Bacillati; phylum Actinomycetota; class Actinomycetes; order Kitasatosporales; family Streptomycetaceae; genus Streptomyces; species Streptomyces sp. NPDC004752. The sequence goes on from NZ_JBSGBN010000078.1 coordinate 38,162, forward strand.
CTGGCCGCGCGAGGGGCGCGGGCGGGTGGCCGGATCGGGCGCCGACCAGGGGTGCGGGTCCGGCCGAGCCCTGCCGCCGCCCGCCGCGGCCCGGTTCCCCCGGTTGCGGGGACAGCGGCCGGCGCCTAGGGCGAGGGGTCTGCCGGGTGGTGGTGTCCTGTGCTCGGGATGCGTGCGCGCGGCCCGGGCCGGCGCCGCCATCGGCCCTGCCCGCGGCTCCGCCGCCGGAACCCACCGCAGGGGTGGGGCTGCGCCGATCGGACGCACCGGACGGTCGCGCCGTCGGCCGATTGTGCCGGTTAGTCCATCGAGCCGAACGCGTCGGTGGCGAACACCGGTCCGCGCCGTCTCCCATGTTTCCATCGCCCCAGGAGGCTTTTGTCATGGCTGACGAGCGACAACGAGATCCCCGGTCCCGACCATCCGCGTCCCGGCCCGGAGTGCCCGACGCGGCCACCGCGGTGTCCGTCCGCACCGAGGTGCCGGCCTGCGCCCGCGCTCTGTCCGCCCCGGCTCGACACCATGGTCCGCACCGGTGCCCTGACGGCCGCCGTGGCGCCGTTGCCGACGCCCGGCCGGACCGCCTCCGAAACGGGCACCGCCGTCTGCGTCGGCCTCCGGTCGGCCGCGGAAGCGTCACGCCGAGCGGTGCTGATCGCCGATGAGGTCCGGGCCGCCTCCGGGATCCGCGACGCGGCAAAGTCGCACTCGCCGAAGCGGCCCACCGCCTGCCCCAGGACCGCATCTCCTCCTCGTCCACTCCTGGACCTCCGGAGACACCGTCGGGCTCGCCGTGGGCCTCCGTCAGCCGTGGACATCACCAACGTCGTACCACTTGCCCCAAGGAGCCATCCGATGACCGGGAACGATGAGACCATCACCTGCCCGTTCGACTTCAGTGACGCCCTGGACTTCGACCCCGTGCTCGCGGACCTGATGGGTCGCGACAAGCCCGTGCGGATCCGGCTTCCGCACGGCGATGCCGATGCCTGGCTGATCACCGGCTTCGACTCGGTCAAGCAGGTGACCACCGACCACCGGTTCAGCCGGGCGGGCATCATGGGCCGCGACTACCCCAGGATGACGCCTGAGCCCATCGTCTCGCCCGAGTCGATCAACGTGATGGACCCGCCGCAGAGCAGCCGGGTCCGGCACCTGGCCTCGCAGGCGTTCACCCAGCAGCACGTCGAGAACATGCGGCCCCGGATCATCCGGCTCGCGGATCAGCTGCTGGACGACATGGAGAGGCAGGGGCCGCCGGCCGACCTGGTCCAGCACCTGTCCGACCCGCTTCCCCAGCAGACCGTCCTCGACCTGATCGGCATCGAACGGGAGGAATGGCCGCGGATCCAGAAGTCCCTGCACCAACTGCTCGTCGTGGGCGCGGGCAACAAGGAGACAGCCGCCAACGCCAAGGCCGAGTTGACGGCCTACTTCGCCGAACTCGTCGAGCAGCGCCGGAAGTCACCAGGTACGGACATCATCAGCGCGATGGCCGCGGCCCGGGAGGGTCAGGAGCAGCTCGACGACAGGGAACTGGCGGTCATGACGCTGGTGCTGGCGCTCAGCGGCCAGGACACGGCGACCTGCGAGATCAGCGACATCATGTTCCTGCTTCTCACTCGCCCCGAACTGATGGAACACGTCAGGAACCGGCCCGAGAAACTGACCGATGTCCTGCACGAGTTGCTCCGCTACATCCCGTTCCGCAAGGGCGTCGGGATTCCCCGGGTGGCGCTTGAGGACGTGGAACTCGACGGTGTGCTGATCCGCGCGGGAGACTTCGTCCACGTGTCGTATCTGACGGCCAACCGCGAGGCGGAGCGCTACCCGAATCCACACGTCATCGACGTGGACCGGCCGAACGCGCCTCATATGACGTTCGGTTGGGGTGGACACCGGTGCATCGCGATGCCGTTGGGCATGGCGGAACTCGAAGTGGCCATCGGGCGGCTCCTGGAGCGTTTCCCCGGGCTCCGGCTCGCGGTGGCGCCGCAGGAGGTGAAGTGGGACACGGCGACGATCCGCCGGTTCCCGCTGGAACTGCCGGTGGCTTGGTAGGAGACAGCTCGGACGGTCCCGTGCGGCGGGCCGTGGTCGGCGGCAGCGATCGGCCTCTCCTCCGCGGGCAGGATGTGCCCCGTCCCGCCCGCGGTCCCGGGCCTCACCGAGGCAGCACGATGAGATGAAGCGACGGCGGTCAGCGGCCCGGAGAACGACGCTCGCCCCTTCGTCGGTGTACGCCGCTCTCAGCACGGTCGGGCCGCCGAACGCCGTCATCGTCTCGGGCAGGGGTGGCGCCGTGGTCATGGGACGGGCGGGCCGGTGATGAGGTGTCCCTCGGCGTCATACGGCCAGACGTTGGGGACGCAGCCGTGCATGCCCTTGATCTGCTGCATCATCGCGGGGGCCGGTTTCCCCTTTCCCGGGCAGGTGACGTGGCCGTGGCCGAGGAAGTGGCCCACCTCGTGGTTGATGATGAGGGCCCGGTAGGCGGTGACGTCGTCCGCGTAGACGGGGGTCGCCAGTTCCCAGCGTTTCAGGTTGACCATGACGTTGCGCTCGACGCTGCAGTTGACCTCGCCGCCGGTGTCGAGGCCGTACTGTCCGCAGATGTCGTCGACGGTTCCCGGGGTGGCAATCCGGACCGCGAAGTCGGTGGGGCCGCCGGCGACCCGCTGGAACGCCGAGTGCCCGTCTGCCGTCCAGCCGCGCGGATCGCTGAGGATGCGCTCCACCTCCTCGGCGGCGTCGGCGGCGGACACCCCGCTGCCGTTCTCCACCTCGACCCGGTAGCGCAGCACCTTTCCCGTGCCCGTCCTCGCGCTCTGGCCGGACGCGATGACGAACGTACCCGGGCCCTTGCTGGGGATGGCGGATCCGGAAGGGCGGGCGGACGCACGGTGCTCGGCGGGGGCGCTCGACGTGCCCGTGGCGCTCGGTGTCGGTGCCGACGGTTCGGGGGAACGCCGGGCCGGTGGGGTCCGCTCGGCGCGTACACCGGATTCGCCTGCCGCCGTCGGGTCTTTCGCGTCGGACGGCGGCCACACCACCACCGCGCAACCAGCGGCCGCGAGGGCCACCAACACGGCCAGCCCGCCCGCCAGTTGCTTCCCCTGCCGCTTCCCACGCCTGCTCCCGCGCCGCTTCCCGCTCCGCGCGGCGGCGTGCGCGGAGCCGCTCCGACGGCGGCGGGAACCGGGGGACTTTCCTTGGTACGCAGTCACAATCGTTCACGGTGTGACCGCAATGTGATCGACCCTGGCTCAATTCATAACGGATCGATAACACTCGATCTTGAGTGCGTTTATATGATCAACCCGTAACAATTTTCCGGGCGGACGGATGGCAATACCGATACTGGGCCCATGGCACGTGTACTGCTGATCGAAGACGACCGAGCCGTCCGCGAGGGCGTCACCCTGGCCCTGCGTCGGCAGAGCCATGACATCGTCGCCGCCGGGACCGGGGAGGAGGGGCTGGACCGGCTGCGGTCCTTCCGGCCGGACATCGTCGTCCTCGATCTGATGCTGCCCGGTATGACGGGGCTGGAGGTGTGCCGCGGTATCCGGGCCGTCGACCAGACGCTGCCGATCATCATGGCGACCGCGCGGGGCGGCGAGGTGGACATCGTCGTCGGTCTGGAAGCGGGCGCCGACGACTACGTGGTCAAGCCCGTGCAGGCGCGGGTCCTCGACGCGCGTATCCGCGCCGTTCTGCGCCGGGCCGGCGGGACATCCGCCGGCACCGCTCTACCGAAGATCGACACCTACGGCGACCTGGCCATCGACCGGGCCGGGCTCGGCGTCACGCTGAGCGGCGTGCCGATACCGCTCGCCCCCTCCGAGAGGCGGCTGCTGCTCACCCTCTCCGCCTCACCCGGCCAGGTGTTCAGCCGGCAGCAGCTGCTGGAGGCGGTCTGGGAGCACGACTACCACGGCGACGCCCGCCTGGTGGACGCCTGTGTCAAACGGCTGCGCACCAAGCTGGACGAGCCGCCGCGCGCACCCCGCTACATCCACACCGTGCGCGGTTTCGGCTACCGCTTCGCCGCCCGGTGAAGACGCATCGGCTGCGCGGCCTGCGCCCACGCCTGGTGGTGGGCTTCGGACTCGTCGCCACCGTCGCCGCCACCACGACGGGTGCCCTCACCTTCCGGGAGGCGCGCACCGGGGTGCTCCAGCAGAGTCAGGACGCCGTGATCAGGCAGCTGCGGACCCAGGTCAGCCAGCGCGCCCCCGCACTCGGCTTTCCCCCCGACCGGTCGGCGTTGCAGCGGTTCGCGTCCGATGTGGCGGCCACCGAAGCGCAGGGGCACTGGCGTGTGCTGGTCACGTTCCGGGATCTGAGCGCGCCCTCCGTCCCCGGCGATCGCTTCGAAGAGCTGACTCCGGCCGTCCGGGAGGCCGTCGGATCCAGCCGGGCCACCGTCTTCCAGCGGGTGCGCAGGGACGGGCGTACCTCGCTGGTCGTCGGCATGTCCGTGACCTTCGACGCCCGGGACGCAGGGCAGCCGCCGTCCGGGGTCCAGGTGTTCCTCGTCGTCGCGCTGACCACCGAGCAGGCGTATGTGGACGCCCTGGTCACCGCTGTCGAACGGGCCCTGGTACCGGCCCTCGTCCTCGCCGTGGCGCTCGCCCTGCTGGCCGCCCGTGGAGTGCTGCTGCCGGTGCGGGCGCTGCGGCACGCCACCCGCAGCATCGCCCAGGGCCGTCTCGACACGCGGCTCGCGGTCAACGGCTCCGACGAACTCGCCGATCTGTCGCACACGTTCAACGAGACGGCCGCCGCGCTGGAGGCGTCGGTGGCGGAGTTGCGGGAGATGGAGGCCCGGGCCCGCCGCTTCGCCGCGGATGTCTCGCACGAACTGCGCACTCCGCTGGCCGCCATGTCGGCGGTCACGGACGTGCTGGACGAGGACGCCGCCGGGCTGGATCCGGACACGGCCACCGCGGTACGGCTGATCAGCGAGGAGACCGTGAAACTCGCCCGCCTCGTGGACGACTTGATGGAGATGTCCCGGTTCGACGCGGGCGCGGTGGTCCTGCACCTGGACGAGATCGATCTCGCCGAGTCGGTCCGGCGTACGCTCGCCGCCCGCGGCTGGTCCGACTCGGTGGCGACGGATCTGCCGGCGCCCGACGCGCTGCGCGGACGCGTCGACCCGCGCCGCCTCGATGTGGTCGTCGCCAATCTGGTCGGCAACGCGCTGCGACACGGCGCCCGTCCCGTGCGGGTACGCCTGCACGCGCGCGATACGGCCGGGGGCGAGCGCCTCGCGGTCATCGAAGTACGGGACAGCGGGCCCGGTATCCCCGACGACGTACTGCCGCATGTGTTCGAGCGGTTCTACAAGTCGGACGGCGCCAGGGCCCGTTCCGAGGGCAGCGGGCTCGGTCTGTCGATCACCGCCGAGAACGTCCGGATGCACGGCGGCACCATCCACGCGGCGAACCATCCCGCGAAGGGCGCCGTTTTCACCGTGGAACTCCCGCTGCGGCGGGACGATCCGGCCCAGGAGAACCTGTCATGAAGGCCGCCCACCGACTCGCGCTGCTGACCGTGCCGGCCCTCTTCGGGCTCTGCGCCTGCGGGATTCCCGCGACCGGGGTGGTGGAGGCCGGCGGTCCGGCGAGCGGGATCGTACCGGTGACGCCGGTGTACTTCGTCCGGGACGGGGCGCTCGTCGCCGTGGAGCGCCCGACCGCCCGGCCCGGGGACGCCGGGGCGGCCCTGGAGATGCTCTTCGCCGGCCCGACGCCCGCGGAGGCGGTCGGGAACCTCTCCACCGAAGTGCCCGGAACACCGACCGCCGCGCTCATGCCCCCGGGGGGCGCGCTCCTGTCCCCGGCCACCGCCTACCCAGGAACCGAGAAGAGCGCGGCGGACGGCACGACCGTGTCGGTGAAGGGCGACGCGCTCGCGATCCGGCTGCCCGCCGACTTCGGCAGGTTGTCCCGGCTTGCGACACGGCAGCTGATCTGTACGGCGGCCGCGGCGCACCGCATCGGCGAGCCGTCCGCCGATACGGTGACGGTCACCCTGTCCTCCGGCAGCGGATGGCGGGCCGAGGGAACGGACGAGAACTGCCCCGGCGCGTGAGGGCGGATCCGCGCCGGGCGCCCGCTCGGTCAGGTGGTCTCCTCCGGGTCGGAGGCGGGGAGCGCGGAACGGGGGAACGGTACGCGGGCCGGATCGGGGGGCTCGACGGGATCCGGGAGAGCGATGCGCTCGGCGGGGTCCGGGAGGGCGACGTGGTCGACGAGCCCCTCCAGGCGGCCGGTACCGCGGTGCAGTGCCCGCTGGCGGTCGGCGGCGCCGCCCTCGTCGGCGAACCGGTCCAGCCAGGCGTTCACCAACGCCCGGTCGTCGAGGTCCGGGAGATGAGGCCGCAGCAGGCGGCGCGCCGTCTCGATCTGTTGCACGACCGGGGTCGGCGCGGGGGCCGAGCCGCTGATCAGGTCCAGCAGATCTCCGGTGACCCCTTCACGCGCCGCCTGCCAGCAGGCGGCGACGAGCACGTCCTGCTCCAATCGCGGCGGGTGGACGCCCGCCCGGACCGCGGCACGGGCCCGTACGACCACGGCCCGCACCACAAGGGCGTAGGCCACCGTCTCGGCCACGGTCGGCAGCACGTCGGCGACGCGGACCTCGACGGTCGGCACATGCCGCGAAGGGCGGGCGTACCAGTAGACCATCGCCGGATCAAGGGCCGCGCCGCTGGCCACGAGGGTCGAAACGAGCTCCTCGTAGTGCTCGGCAGAGCGCAGCACGGGAGGCGGGCCGGCCGTGGGCCATCGGCGCCAGAGCATGGTGCGCCAGCTCGCGTACCCGGTGTCGGCGCCGTTCCAGTAGGGCGAGTTGGCGGTCAGCGCCAGCAGCAGCGGCAGCCAGGGCCGCAGATGGTTGACGACGGCGACGGCGGTGGCCAGATCCGGCACTCCTACATGCACATGACAGGAACATACGCCTTGGTCCCGCACGAGCGGCCCGAAACGCCGCTGGATACGGAGATACCGCGGGTGTTCGCGCAGCGGCGGTATCTCCGGAGGATCGTCCTCACCTCCCGGTCCGGTACGCCCGATCGGCGAGGTTCCCGAGGCGAGCAGCAGACAGTCCCGCTCCCCCGCGGCCCGCGCGGCTGCCCCGCGCAGCTGCGTGAGTTCCCCGCGGAGCTGGGCCGCGGTACCGCATACGCCGCTGACCGTCTCGACCATCGCCTCAGAGATCTCCGGCACCAGGTGCTCGGCCCCGAGCCGCCTCCGGCCGACCTCCAGCACCTGACTGCCCCGCCCCACGGGCCGGTACGCCTTCCGGTCGAGGAGCAGGAACTCCTCCTCGACACCCAGCGTGACCGTCCCGCGTAAACCCTCTGATCCCGAGCTGTCCACCCAGCCTCCCCATCGTCGGCACACGGCGCGGTCGGCACCGTATGGTGTACGTCGGTGACTCAGTGCTACCCGCGGCGGGCACGGCTCACGACTGTTCGGGAACTCAGGTGTCAGGCGCTGATCGCCACCCGGTCCCAGAACCAGTAGAGGCTGATGATCACGACGGGCACGGTCAGGGCCGGCAGGACCCAGCGGTGGACCGGTGAACGGCGCAGCAGAAGCAGCAGCGGGAAGACCACGACGACGATACCCAACTGCACCGCCTCGATGCCGACGTTGAAGCTGAGGAGCGACAACAGCAGTTCCCAGGACCAGCGTTCGCCGATGCCCAGCGATCCCGCGAAGCCCAGGCCGTGCACGAGGCCGAAGACGAAGACGGTGGGCAGTCGCCAGCGGGCATTGTCCGTGCGGTCGCGCAGCAGGAGACCCGCGATTGCGACGACGGCGATGGACGCGGCGATCAGCGGCTCCACCAGCCCCGCGGGCACGTCGACTACACCGCACGCGGCCAGCAGGAACGTGATGCTGTGCGCGGCGGTGAACGCGGTCGCGGTGAGCGCGATGTCACGCAGGCCGCGCGCCCCGATGAGCAGGGAGAGCAGGAAGAGGATGTGGTCGAGGCCGAACAGCAGATGCTCGGTGCCGAGCAGGAAGAACTCCCGGACCTGGTGGGACTCCTGCCGCGGTGTCGCGACGGCGGTCACGGAGGGTTCGGTGGCGGTGAGGATCTGCGAGCCCCGCCGACCGTCGATGTCATAGTGCACGATCGTCCTCGTGCTGTGCACAAAGCTCTCGGCGTCCGGGAACAGCGCGCTGGAGATGGTGACCGGCCCGGTGGCGCCGGCCGGGCAGGTGAAGGCGAAAGTGAGCACGGCGTAGGGGCGTTCGCCGCGGGTGCGGAGGTCCGCGTCGCCCACGGTGCGGGCCGGGCACGCCGCGTCGCCCCGGGTGATCACGAAGCGCCCGGTGACGTACTCGGACACCGCGTCCGCGTTCAGCTTGAGCTGGCGCAGTTGCTCGGCGCGGCCCTTCGCGTCGTACGCCTCGGCGTACAACCAGGCCGACTTCATCAGCAGGTCGTATTCGAGGTCGAGGACGGCCTCGGGGCGGGCCGCACTGCCGTCGACCTCGGCGTAGGCGGTCGAGGTGGCGTCGTGCGCGGCGGCGGGTGCCGCCTGGAGCAGGCCGGCGCCGAGCAGCGCGGCCAGGGCGGCGAGCACGGTGAGCACGGTGATCAGGGCGCCGCGCGGCCGACCGGGTCGCGGCGCGGGAGCGGACTCAGGAGCGAGACCCGACCCAGGAGCGAGACCGGATTCACGAGCGAGACCGGTCTCAGGAGCGGAAGCGGGAGGAAGAGTGGGGGTGGTTGTGGGATGCATGGCGGGCTCGGTTCTCGTGGCTGATGAGTACGGCGGTGACCGTGGTCGTGATCCGGAGGGTGAGGGACGGTGTGGGCCCGCCGCCCCGGACCGCGCCGGGGCGGGGGGGGGGGCGGTGGCGGGGGCGGGGGGGGGGGTGGGCGGGGCGGGGGCGCCCGGCCGGGCGTGGTCCGTCCCGCCCTTCGTGGTCCGGGTCGACGGCGGCGGCCGGGCCGGGGGCGGGCCGCA
>NZ_JBSGBN010000079.1:0-4726 GCF_053601275.1 Streptomyces sp. NPDC004752
GGCCGACGGCCGGATCACCGGCCGTCGGCCACCGCGACGGTTGATGAGACCCTTGCCCCGTCCCGCCGGGCGGACCCGATCGGTCACCGGTGGGCCGGGGCAGTTGTTCTGCCTTCGGTGCTGACGCGTCCGACGACACCCGGGGAAGCGGTCGATCGAGCGGATCAACCCGGGTGCGTGCCAGGGCGGCATGTTTGTGCACCTGACGGCGTCTCCACGGGACAGGTGTGAGCCGGCTCCGCGTGACAGGTGTGAGCCGGCCCGGGAGGGGCCTTACTCTCCCGTGTCGTGGCGGCCTGCGCCGGCCTCCAGCTTGCGCCGGATTCGGGCGCGCTCCTCGGCGTCACCGGTGTGGTGGGCGGTGTTGCGTATCGGGTGGTGCCGACCGGCGGCCATGACGAGAACGGGCTTGTGAAGCGGGGCGATGTGCTGGGTGGGGTCGCCGTCGACGGCGATCAGGTCGGCGCTCATACCGGGTAGGAGCCGCCCGGTGATGTCCTTCAGACCGCAGACTTCGGCGGCGACGTCGGTCGCGCTGGCGATCGCCTGGCGGGGGGTCATTCCGGCGTCGACGTAGACGTCCAGGCAGTCGGCGTAGCGTTCGAAGTGGACGAACGGGATGCCGGCGTCGGTGCCGGCGACCACGACGGCGTCCAGGGCGATGAGCTGTCGGAGGTTGCCGATCACCGAGTCCCGTTCGTCCCAGGGACACATGTAGTGCTCGGCGGTACAAGCGGTGTTCATCGCGGGGCTGACGGCGATGCCCCGTTCGACGATCATCGAGGCGATACGGGGATCGAATCGGGTACCGGTCCGCGTGACCCAGCCGCAGTGCTCGATGCAGTCGACACCGGCGAGGACGGCTCGTTCGATGCCTTCGGTGCCTAGTGCATGGGTGGTCACCGGCAGGCCGTCGGCATGCGCCTGGGTGACGAGAGCGGTCAGTTCGTCGACGGTGTAACGGGCTTCGGACGGATGGCTACCCGGTGTCATGAACCCGCCCGTGGTCATCACCTTGACCAGGTCGGCGCCTTGCTCGGCGTGCCGACGTACCTGTGCCCGTATCTCGTCGATTCCGTCGGCAATGCCGCCCATGGCCCAGGCGTGACCCCCGGTGACCGTGATCGGTGCGTTCGCCGCCAGCATCCGGGGGGTGGCGTGGGGCAAGGTGGTGAGCAGGTCCCGTATCTCGGTGCCCAGGGTGCCGGGTGCGCCCAGGTCGCGGGCGGTGGTGACCCCGGCGTCGAGCAACCGCTGGGCGTTGGCCACCATCAGCCGACGCAGCGCCTCCTGGTCGGACGACATCTCGGTGAGGACGGTGTCGGACTCCGGATCCAGACAGAGGTGCACATGGCAGTCGATGAGTCCGGGCATCAGGGTGGTGTCACCGAGGTCGGTAACGGCCTCGGTGGTGTCTGCCCAACTCGGCGCGGAGCCGCGGGGACCGGCGTAGGTGATCGTGTCGCCTTCCACACACACCATCGCGTCGTGGATCAGTGGTGCGGACGAGTCGGTCAGCAGCCTGGCGGCCGCGAGGGCGGTGCGGGTGGTCACGACTGCCTCCGGTAGTCCTGGATCGCCGTGCACAGGCGGTCGATGTCGTCGGTGGTGTTGTAGTAGTGGAACGCGACGCGCAGGTTCGACCCGCGCGGTGAGGTGACGATCCGGCGCGCGGTCAGGAATGCCGCCAGGGCGTTCGGGTCGGTGTCGACCACGGCGACCTGGGGTCCGGGCCGGGCATCGGGGGCCGGCGCACTCAGTGTCTCGCCCGCCTCGGTCAGCCGGGCGCCGGCCTCGGCGACCAGGTTCTGGACGTGCGCCCACCGGGTGGCCGGGTCGACCTGGTCGAGTGTTTCGATTCCGGCCCGCGCCGCGTACACCGAGGGGATGGCCCACGTACCGGATTCGAAGCGGCGGGCCTCCGCGGGGAATTCGAGGTTGGTCGGATCGAAGTCGAACGGGTTCGGACGGCCGAACCAGCCGGTCATCCGCGGCGGGTGCTGGTCCGTGACACCGGAGCGGGCGAACAGCACCGCGATCCCGGCAAGGCCGAGCATGTACTTCAGGGTGCCCGCGATGAGGTAGTCGCAGTCGATCTCGGTCACGTCGATGGGAACCACGCCGGCCGCCTGGTAGGCGTCGACCAGCACGCGTGCCCCCACTGCGCGCGCGTGTTTGGCGATCTCGTTGACCGGCTGGAGGGATCCGTTCGTATACAGCGCCAATGGGACCGACACCAGACGGGTGCTGTCGTCGATCTGGGCGCGGTATGCCTCCACCACACCGAGCGTCCGCATCGCGTCCTGGCTGACCCACCGCACGTTGCCGGGTGCCGGGCGCTGAGCGTGCAGTACCTGGCCTACGCTGGGGAACTCCGCGGCCATCGAGACGATCACACCGTCTCCGGTGAAATCCACCGCGTTGGCCACCTGAAACGCGCCGTGCGATGCGGAGGGCACAAGGGCGATCTCGTCGGCGGATGCGTTGAGGAAGCCCGCCAGCGCGCCCCGCAGCTGTGCGACCTCCACCATCCACGCGTCCCAGGGCGCGCCCTGGTCCCGCAGCGCATAGGCCATTTCCGTCATCGCCGTCGTGACACGCTGAGCGATCGCGCCGTGACTGCATGAAGCCAGGTGTGTGGTGTCGGCCAAGCTGGGGAACTGTGCCCGGAAGCGGTCGGGATCCATGTGTCTCCTCTGCGTGAACAACATCTTGCGACTTTCAGTCACAGTGAACACTCGTCAGCATGGCTACGCAATACCGAGGAAAGAAATCCGCTTCCGTGGGGTTGACGGGACGGGGTGCATCACTGACATTGATGCGAGTTCACCACGGCTGAAGGTGGCGGCAACGTTCGCTTCAGCCCAGTCAAGGCCGTGTGCCGATCGGAGTGGCATGTCTAGACCATCGACCCCAGCGGCCGGGCGCACCCCCCGGCACCGCCGGCACTGGCTCCTGCTGGCCGTCGCGCCGGTGTGGTGCATCGGTGCGATCCCCCTGGTCAACCGCATTGACTACGTTTTTGGTTCGATCCCTTTCCTGCTGCTCTGGATGACACTCGGTGTGCTGTTCGGATCGGCCGCCATTGCCGCCGTCTACCGCATCGACCGCTCCCACGGCGACGCGGACCGGGTTTAGGAGCGCGGCATGGCGATGTTTCTGGCTTTCGTGATCGCGATCGGCTCCATCGTGTGGGGCACCTTGGCGGCCGCTCGCGGTCGGACGATGAATCTTCAGGAATGGTCCGTCGGCGGTCGGCGCTTCGGCACCCTGCTCTTCTGGTTCCTGCTCGTCGGGGAAACCTTCACCACGTCCGCGCTGCTCGGCGCGTCACAGGCTGTGTTCAGCAACGGCGCACCCGGCTTCTTCACTCTCGGCACCGTGGTTCTGACCGCCACGGTCGGCTACTGGATCGTCCCCAAGATCTGGCGTGCCGGTAAGCGACGTGAACTGGTGACCATGGGGGACTACTTCACCGCCCGGTTCGAAGCACCATGGTTCGGTGGCCTGATCGCTGTCTTCGGCATCGTCGCGCTGCTGCTCTACGGTCAGTTGCAGCTGACCGGCCTGAGCCTCATCCTGGCCAGCCTTTTCGGCACCGCAGTGCCGTCCGTCGCCTACGTCGTGGCCGGCGGTGTCCTCGTGGCCGCGTTCGTACTGGTCGGCGGCATGCGCAGCGCCGCCTACACAGCGATCGTCAAGGACATTCTGCTGGTCGCGGTCCTGCTCGTGATCACCGTCGGCGCGGCGAAGGCGGCCGGTGCCGACGGCCTGCTGGGGATCTTCGACGGTGTCAAACATGCCCACCCCACCGCGGCCACGCTCCCGGGCATCCACGGGGGCACCGCAACCGGCACCTGGTGGTGGACGAGCTTCCTGCTGCTTGTCCCGCTGGGCGCCTTCGTCCTGCCCCATGTGTTCCAGGTGTCCTACACCGCCAAGGACGTGGCGACGATCCGCCGCAACCAGGTGACCCAGCCGTTGTACTCGCTCTTCTACGTCCTGATCATCATCATCGCGTTCGCCGCGCTGCTCGCGCTGCCGCATCTGCCCGACCATCAGGCCAACCAGTCACTGCTCGTGTTCGTACAGGAGAAGTACCCGGACTGGGTCATCGGGATCCTCGGAGGCGCGGGCATCCTCATCGCACTTGTGCCCACCGCCGTGCTCATGCTGGCGGCCAGCAGCCTGTTCAGCCGCAACGTCATCGGCGCCCTGTCGCCGCGCTGGTCCTCGTCGCTGGCACTGCCCCGGATCGGGCTCATCCTGTTCACCGGGCTGTCCGTGCTCCTGGCCGCCACCAGCAACGCCAAGTTGCTCACCATCATGACCAGCGTGTACAGCGCCGTCGGTCAGCTGGCGCCCTCGCTGTTCCTGTCCATGCTGTGGCGACGGGTGACCGCGCAGGGACTGGCCGCCGGTGCCATCTGCGGCGGGCTGGTCGTCGCGGTCCCCGACCTGGGTTCCGCCGTGCTTGACGTCCTGCCCTCCGGAATGGTCGTCGGCCTGCCCGCCCTCGTCATCAACCTCATCGTGACCGTCGCGGTGACCCTGGTGACCGCGCCTCCCTCGGACACCGCGATCGACCTCGGGACCGGAGAGGAGATGTCCGACGACGCGGAGCGAGCGGGAGAGGCCAGCCTCGCCGGATGACCTGAACCGCGCGTCGGGGTGGGGGCCGCGGGGGGGGGGGCGGGGCCGGCGCCCCCCCCCCCCCCCCCCGCCG
>NZ_JBSGBN010000079.1:4736-44646 GCF_053601275.1 Streptomyces sp. NPDC004752
GGGGGTGCGCGGGGGAGCGCCCAGCCGCGCGGTCCGACCACCCCCGGGGGGGGGTCTGGGCGGGGGGCGCGGGGCGGGCGCCGGGCCCCCGCGCCCGAGACCGTACCTGGATAATGATGCCGTGGCCGTAACAAGGATCCGTGAATACCGCACCCTCCGAGGCATGACCGTTCGGGAACTGGCCGAACACGCCGGTGTCTCCACCGGTCTGATCAGCCAGGTCGAACGTGGTGTGACCGACCCCAGCCTCGAAACGATGCGACGGATCGCCGAGGCCCTCGACGTCCCCCTGTTCAGTCTGTTCCAGGACGGTGACCAGCAGTCGGTCGCCGTCATCCGCCGCGACGACCGGTACCGGATCTCCTCACCCCATCACGCCATCACCTACACCCGCGCCTCACCGGGCGGGGCCAAACTGGAGGTCCTCGAAGGATCGCTCGAACCCGGTGCCGTCTCCTCGGACACGCTCCGATCACACCCGTCGGAGGAGTGCGTCATCGTCCTCACCGGCCGGCTCACCGTCCAGGTGGGAGACCAGACCCATGTACTGAAGTCCGGCGACAGCTGCCACTTCGACTCGAACATTCCCCACCGTTTTCTCAATGACGGCAGGGGCACCGTCCGCTTCATGCTCAGTGTCACGCCACCCAGCTACTGACCCCCAGCCCCGCCGCGACGACCGTATCCGCCGAGGCCGGGCGGCGCCCGCGGGCGGTGTGGTTCAGGCGGTGGCCTCGGGCTGTTCCGGGCCGAGGTAGGACACCGTCGTCTGTTCGGCGTGCGGAATGAGCAGGCCGTGCAGTTCCTCCGCCGCCGTCTTGAGGAGATGGCCGTCGCGGGTGGCGTGGAGGGTTTCGAGGACGAAGGCGACGTGGGTGGAGTCCTCGGTGACGCGGGTGCGGTGGGCGTCGCGATGGTTCCAGTGCCGGGTCAGGACGCCGGTGGTGTCGGCGTAGATGATCTCGCCGGACCGAGGGTTCTCGACGGTGTCGGGTTCGCCGAGCGGAGTGAAGGTCTCGTTGCCGTCGGCGTGCCGGATGTGGACGTCGCCCGTGACGTGGTCGAGGTCGAAGGCGCCGGCGGGCAGGCCGTGTCGGACGGAGACGACGTTGTAGGAGTCGACGGCCGGGTTGATGCGCGGCAGGGTGCCCTTCTTGGCGAGGCGGCGGCCGAGGGCGTCGACGCTGGGGCGGACACGGCGGGGGTTGGTGCCGAAGGAGCGATAGGCCGTGTGCCATGCCTCGATGCGGGGGTCGGCCTCGTCGGCGGGGCGCCAGGTGCCGTCGGCGAGTTGCTGTTCCAGGTCCTCCAGGGCGGCAGTGGTGTCGGGCCAGGGCCCCCGGCCGTGCAGACCGGCGGCGGTGACCAGGGCGATGAGGGTGTCGGGGAAGGCGGAGGCGACGGCGGGACTGAGGCGGAAGGCGGTCATGGGCGGTGTTCCGTTCGCGTGTGTGCCAGGAGCGGTCGGGGTCAGGACTTCCAGGGGCCGATGCGGTCCAGACGGCGCAGCTGCTGGCGTGCGGCGGGCACGTCCAGGCCCTGGCCGCGCACGCCGAGGTGGTCGGCGACGCCCGAGCGGTGCTCGACGGGCTTGTGGTCGTCGTACTTGAACTTGGCCAGCACCTCGATCACCTCCAACTTCAGGCCGCGGATGCCGGGCAGCATCCGACCGTAGGGCGGTTGGTCGACCGCGACGGGGGCGTGGTCGCCGTCGGGCTGGAAGTGCGCCAGCTGACGGCGCAGCAACTCGGCCTTGGCCTCCGGGTCATCGACGAGATGGGCGCGGCAGGCGAACTGGACGGCCGCGTAGTAACTGGTGGGCACGCCGTCGGTGGGCGGGATATCGGGCTTGGCGCGCCAGGGGCCGGGGATGAAGGCGTAGTCGCCGATGACGGTGAACGTGACGTTCGGGTCGTGCTCGATCGCCTTCCAGACCGGGTTGGGCCGGGCGAGATGGATCAGCAGCTGATCGCCGTCGGTGGTGAAGTGGGTGGGGACGACGGCGGGCGGCCGGCCGGGCAGGCCGTTGACACTGAGCTGGCCGAAGTCGTGGCCGTCGGCGATCCAGGTCTGCCATTCGGTGTCGTCCAGGGCGGCGTCCCAGGGCTGGATGAACATGCGGTTCTCCTTACGGGGTGCGGCGGTGCGGCGGTGCATTGGTGCGGCGGTGGGCGGTGTGGTGGTTCAGGTGACGGCGAGGGGGCCGACGGCGACGGTGGTGGTGCCCACGCCGACGAGCCGGTCCCGATGGATGCGCTCGGCGAGCACAGCGCGGGCGAGCAGGACCGTGCAGGCCAGGTGGAGGGCGGTGATCACCGCGACGACGGTGAGGTCCCCGCCCCGGGCGGCGAGCAGCAACAACGGGTTCGTCGGCGAGTCCAGCACACCGGCGGTGGCCGACAGCGTATACGCGGGCTTCTCGGGCCCGGGCCTGTGGTGCAGGATCCCGGCCGCGGCCCATGTGACAGCCGAGGAGACCGCATGGCCGACGACCGGTGGGGCGTAGGCGAGTGAGCTGCCAGAGGCCAGCGGCGGAGCGATCACGGTACGGTCCCTTACCATCTCAATAGAACGACCGGATAGTACAGTGGAACGACTATGGCTGCCAATCAAACGACCGCCCGGTGCATTCCAGTGGTCAGTTCAGAGGAAGGGTGATCGGATGGCCGAGACGGAGGCGGCCCTGCGGACGCTCGCGTGCAACGTCAGGGCGGCTCGGGCACGCGCGGGCCTGTCCCTCGACGAACTCGGCCGCCGCGCCAAGGTCAGCAAGGGTGCCCTGGTGGCGCTGGAGAAGGCCCAGGGCAACCCGAATTTCGCCACCCTGGTCCGGCTGGCCGACACTCTCGGTGTTTCGGTGTCCGCCCTGCTGGAAGGGCCGGCCGAAGGCCGCGTCCGCGTGGTGTCCGTCGGTGCGCTGATGCCGCTGTGGGCCGGGGAAGGGGGCAGCGAGGCCCGGCTCATGCTGACCACCTCCGGCCCCGCCCCGGTCGAGGTCTGGCGCTGGCGGCTGGAACCGGGTGAGGAATACCCCAGCCATCCCCATCAGGCCGGCGTCGTCGAAACCGTCAGTGTCACCTCGGGGCGGATGGTCTTGATCGTCGACGGGGCCGAGCATCCTGTGGAGGCCGGCCAGACCGCCACCTTCGACGGCGACGTCCCCCACACCTACCGCGGCTCCGGCGAAGAAACCTGCCACCTGATCATGACGGTCCATCTGCCGCCCGGCCCGGCCTCTACCACCTGACCTGATGTCCAGAATCTCGAAGCGGCGGTCCTTGCCCGGGAGCCCGACCGACCTCGATCGGGACGCCGACGTGCCGACCGTCGTCTTCGACCGCTCCGTCACTCGTCGCGCCAGGCAACCGTCGCCGTCGCCGTCTTCCAGGGGCCCTTCAGCTCCGTGGCTCCGCCCGTCGCCAGGTCGATGATCCCCACCTTGCCGTCACCCGTCACATACGAGACGGTGTTGGCCCCGGCGTGCGGGTTCCTGGTGACCTGCCCACCGGTGGGGCGGGAGAGCGGGCCGCCCTTGCCCACGGCGAGTGGCATCGACCGTCGCTTCACGGTGGCACCGGTCTTGGCGTCGATCGTGGTCACCAGGTAGTCGTAGGTTCCCGGATCGGGCGATGTGGGTGCGGCGCCGACGAGTTGGCAGGTGCCCGGGGTGAAGGCCCAGAAGGCTCCCCGGTCGGAAAGCCGGGTGGCGGTGAGGTCCTTGCCGGCCGTCTGCGGATTGTCGGCGTAGGTCCGGTAGCTCAGCGCTCCGGCGTTCACGAGAAGCGGCCGGCCCGGCCCTCGGCCCGAGTTCGCCACGGGTGACGGCGTGACCGAGATGGACTGCTCCGGGTGGAAGTCGAGCAGCACACGGTTTCGGCAGGCGCCGCCCGCGGTCCACCGGGCGAGCAACCTGGTCAGTTCGGGCTTCTTGGTGTCGATGCGGGCCACGATGGTCGTATCCGCTTCGGCGGCGCCGATCGACTCCGCGCTGTCCTCGCCCAGGCCGTCGAAGGCCAGCCGCTTGTTGTCGATCCACTGCGCGCAGGTGATGTCGGAAGCGGCCGCCGCATCGTGGTAGGTCGGTGCGGAGGCGAGGTTGTCGAGGTCTCTGTGTCCTTCGCGCCACTCGGACACGGGGCGGCCGGACACCATGCGTCCCGTGCCCGAGGCGTCGTAGACGAACACACCGCGCTCCACGGTGAACGCCACATGGCTGCCGTCGGGGGACCAGGTCGAGCAGCGCGAATCGTCGGGCATGCCGGGGTCGGTGGCGCGCTCCTCGCCGATGCCGCCCGCGCTGTGGGCCGCATGGGCCTGGCGGGAGCCGAGGTCCTTGACGTACATGATGCCGCGTGACACATAGGCGAGATGACGGCCGTCGGGAGAGAGCGAGACGGAGGTCGCGGGCAGGTTGGCGGCGGTGTCGCTGAGCAGGGTGCGCGCGGAGCCGTGGGTCACCTTCCACACCATGGCCGAGCCGTCCTTGGCCGTGCCCGCGACGAAGACCGTACCCGTCACCTTCGGTGCCGCGATGTCCGGCGGCTTCGGGCCTGTGGAACACGCGCTCAGCATCAGCAGGGTGACTGCGGCGGATGTGCCTGCCTGTATGAGTCTGACGGGGCGGGTCACGGTGGTCGGCTCCGATCGGCTTCTGCTCCGAGTGCGCTCTGCACACAGCGGACCGACTATATTCCGTGCCGGTCCGGCAGCAGCTTGCTCGTCGGAGGTCGTCAGGATGCTTGTTTCCCGCGGTGACCGGGGTACCCCTGAAGCAAGTGAAGGCCGGCCGGGGCCGGTTGGGCGCGGGGCGTACTACGAGATGGCCCGGAGCCGGCCGTGCGACGTGCGGCGAAGTTGGTCGATCGCCTGGGCCGTTCGGTCGTCTGCGGGGAGGAAGACGACCAACTGCTGTGCGTCCGTGGGAAGTTCGAGGATCTCGCGCAGCAGGTGGAGCTGGTGCCCTGCCGGGTGGTGGAGCCGGAGGACTCCGCGCCGCGGGACCGCGTGGCCGTGCAGACGGCGGGTGAAGTCGGGACCGGCCACGGGGGTGAGCTGTGCGGTGAGCCACTCGGAGCTCTCGACGGACGGCCCCCGCCACAGGTCGAAGGCGAGCTCGTCGGCGACGGCGTCCCAGTCGGCGAAGAACGTCCTGGCGCGGGCGTCGGTGAAGACATAACGGGTGAGGTTCGGGCCGTCGGTGTCGAGCAGCCCGGTTCCGCTGGTCAGGGACGCGTATCCGCTGGTGTGGGCGAGGACGTCGCCCAGCCGGTTGGTCACCATGGCGATGCCCGGTTCCAGGAGGTGGAGCAGTTGTCGGACGGACGGTCGCACCTCCCGGCGCGGTGGGGCGGGTCGGCTGTGGGCGGAGCACACGCCGCCAGTGATCTTCGCGAGGTAGCGCAGATGGTCGCGCTCGGACGGGTCGAGGCCGAATGCGTCGGCGAGCGCGTTCACCACCGCCACCGAGGGATTGCGGTCACGGCCCTGCTCGATGCGGGTCAGGTACTCGACGCTGATACCGGCCCGCGCGGCGAGGTCGACGCGACGCAGTCCGGGGGAGCGGCGGCGGCCGTGATCCGGCAGTCCCAGCGCCTGTGGCTGCGTGCTGTCGCGCCTGGCCCGGACGAAATCCCCCAATGGCGTGCCCATGAAGCGAGGATACGGCGCCGTCGACCGGTCGCGGAGAGCTGAGGGTGGCCCTGCGAGGGCCAGCCTGACCAGGGTCTGGTTGCGGCCACACCGAAGGCCCGACTGTGGTGGGCATGGACAGCACACACAAGTTGGTGATCATCGTCGGCAGTGTCCGCGAAGGGCGGTTCGGCCCGGTGGTGGCGGCCTGGGTCGCCGAACAGGCCCGTCTGCACGGCGGTTTCGACGTGGACGTCGTCGATCTCGCCGCATTCGACATCCCGTTGGCACTGCCCGCCGTATCGCCGAAGTACGCCGGCGCCGACTACCCCCGCCCCGCAGGCCTGGCGGGCCTGACGTCGGCACTGGCGGGTGCCGACGCGTTCATCCTGGTCACGCCGGAGTACAACCACAGCTATCCGGCGTCCCTGAAGGCGGCCATCGACTGGTACTTCACCCAGTGGACGGCCAAGCCCGTCGCGTTCGTCAGTTACGGCGGGGCGGCAGGCGGCCGGCATGCGGTGCTGCACCTGGAGAACGTACTGACCGAGCTGCACGCGGTGACCATCCGCGACGGTCTGGTCTTCCCGAACTACTTCACCGCGTGGCAGGACGGCCGTCCGCTCGACCCCGATGCCCCCGGATACGCCAAGACCCTGCTCGCCCGGCTGGCCTGGTGGGCGGGCGCACTCCGCTCGGCGCGCGCGTCCGCTCCCTATCCGGCGTGAGGCCTCCCGACATTCGGCGTGAGGCCGTCCCGACCCGGCGAGAAACCGTTCCGACCCGGCGTGAGGCCGTCTCGGCGCGATCCCATATGCGGCCAGAAAGCAGGTGATCCAATGATTCACCCCATAACAGAGAATAGTGTTATTAATTGACCATGAAGGGATTTTTACCGTCGAAACCGGGGACCGCTCCGCGATCTCTCCGCCGATCCGCTGCGTGACCAGTACCGACTCGCGGGCGTGGACGGCGGGTCCGGTATTCGGCGGGCGGACCGGCGTGACCAGCGCGGAGGCGAGCAAACCACGTCACCGCGCTCCTCGGGCACCGCCCCGGGGCCGCCACCGGAACCGGACCTGGGCACCGGTTCGGGTTCGGGACTGCGCTCCCTGCTGAACCTGGGCAGCGCCGCCGGGCAGGTGTTCGTCGCGCAGGTCGTCATCGTGGTGCTGCTGGTCGCGGCCGGGGTGATCGCCCTCGTGCTGCTCGCGCAGCAGTACAGCATGCGTGAGGCCCGGCAGAAGTCGGTGGCCGCCGCCGAGGCGTTCGCGAACTCGCCGGGCATGGTGGCGGCGCTGGACAGCCAGAACCCTACGGCGGTGCTCCAACCGCGCGCCGAGGCGGCCCGGAAACGGGCCGGTGTCGACTTCATCGTCGTCATGAACACACACGGGATCCGTTATACGCATCCCTTCCCGGGGGCGATCGGGAAGAAGTTCCCGGGGACCATCGGACCTTCGCTGGCGGGTCACGTCACCGTTGAACGATCACACGGAGGACCGCCGCTGGCCGGGGGCAGCGGCCCGGCCATCCAGGCGGTGGTCCCGGTGTTCCGGGCCAATGGCTCGGTCGCCGGCCTGGTGAGTGCCGGGGTCAAGGTCCAGAACGTGACGAGACTGGCCCAGCGGCAGCTGCCGATCGTCCTCGGCACCGGTGCGGTCGCGCTCGCCGCGTCGACGACCGGCACCGTGCTGGTCTCCCGGCGGCTGCGACGGCAGACGCATGGGTTGGGACCGTTGGAGATGACCCGGATGTACGAGCACCACAACGCGGTGCTGCACGCGGTCCGGGAGGGCGTGCTCATCATCGGAGCCGACGGACGGCTGCTGCTGGTCAACGACGAAGCGCGGCGGCTGCTCGATCTGCCGGCGGACGCGGAG
The DNA here is from genome assembly GCF_053601275.1 of Streptomyces sp. NPDC004752. Lineage (NCBI taxonomy): Bacteria > Bacillati > Actinomycetota > Actinomycetes > Kitasatosporales > Streptomycetaceae > Streptomyces > Streptomyces sp. NPDC004752. The sequence goes on from NZ_JBSGBN010000079.1 coordinate 12,248, forward strand.
CGGCGGCACATCGGGGACATAGGTCTGGACGGAAGGACGGCGCGGCTGCTGGCGTCGGGGGAGCCGGTCACGGATGAAGTGCAACTGGCCGGGGACCGGCTGCTCGCGGTGAACAAGCGACCCACCGCCCCGTTCGGCGGGCAGGCGGGCAGCGTGGTGACGCTGCGGGACACCACGGAGTTGGCGATCGTGTCGGGGCGGGTGGAAGAGGCACGGGGCCGGCTGAAGCTGCTGTACGACGCGGGGGTGCGGATCGGGACCACGCTGGACGTGGTCCGCACCGCGGAGGAACTGGCGGAGGTCGCGGTGCCGCGGTTCGCCGACGGCGTCGTCGTAGACCTTCTGGACGCGGTGGCACAGGGCCAGGAACCGGCACAGGAGCGCTGGCGGCAGATGCGGCGCACCGCGATCAGCGGCCGACTCGACGAGCTGCCCCTGTCCCCGGTGGGTGAGCTGATCACGTTTGTGCCGACGACACCGCAGGCGCGGGCGCTGGAGCTGGGGCGGGCCGAACTCACGGCCGATCTGCGGCAGACGAAGGGATGGCAGGCGCAGAACCCCGACCTGGCACGCAGGGCGCTGGAGCAGGGATGGCACTCCCTGGTCACGGTGCCGTTGCAGGCGAGGGGCGTGGTGCTGGGGCTGGCGACCTTCTGGCGTACGGCGGATTCGCCGGCCTATGGGGAGGAGGATCTGTCGTTCGCGGAGGAGTTGGCGGTGCGGGCGGCCACGTGTATCGACAATGCCCGGCGGTTCACGCGGGAGCATGCGATGGCCGTGATGCTGCAGCGCAGTCTGCTGCCGCGAGGGCTGCCGGAGCAGGACGCCCTGGACGTGGCGTGGCGGTATCTGCCCGCACAGGCGGGGGTCGGCGGGGACTGGTTCGATGTGTTCCCGCTCCCTGGGGCGCGGGTCGCGCTGGTGGTGGGCGACGTGGTCGGCCACGGTTTGCACGCGGCGGCGACCATGGGGAGGCTGCGTACCGCGGTGCGCAATCTGTCCGCCCTCGACCTGCCCCCCGACGAACTGCTGGGCTTCCTGGACGAGTTGGTGGCCCACATGGATGCCGACGAGGGGGGAGCGGAGGTCGATCAGGAGGTCACGGGGGCCACCTGCCTGTACGCGATCTACGACCCGGTGTCCGGATCATGCACCATCGCGCGCGCCGGGCACCTGGGCCCGGCTCTGATCCACCCGGACGGCACCGTCTCGTTCCCCGAGACCCCCGTCTCACCGCCGCTCGGTCTCGGCTGCCGTCTCCCGGTCGAAACCGGCACCCTGCACCTGCCGGAGGGAAGTCGGCTGGCCCTGTTCACCGACGGACTGATCGAAGACCGTCATCGAGACCTCGACACGGGCCTGCAACTCCTGCGAGACGCCCTCGCCCCTCCTCACCGCACCCCGGAACAGACCTGCCAGGCGGTCGTCGAGGCGCTGCTGCCCGAGCGCCCCCGAGACGATGTCGCCCTGCTCGTCGCCAGCACACGTATCCTGAACCCCGCCCAGGTCCGCCAATGGGACATTCCCTCCGACCCGGCCGTGGTCTCCCGTATCCGCTCCGACGTCACCCGCCAGCTGGACACCTGGGGCCTGCAACACCTCGCCTTCGCCACCGAATTGATCACCAGCGAGCTGGTCACCAACGCCATCCGGTACGGCACCCAGCCCATCCGGCTGCGCCTGCTGCACGACCGCAACCTCATCTGCGAGGTCGCCGACGGCTCCAGCACCTCCCCGCATCTGCGCCGGGCCGCCACCACCGACGAGGGCGGCCGCGGCCTCTTCCTGATCGCCCAGTTCGCCCAGCGCTGGGGAACCCGCCACACCCCCCAAGGCAAGATCATCTGGGCCGAACAGTCCATCGACGACGCCACGGCGCCCGGCTCCGACCTGGCCGGCGCCCTCCTTGACCAATGGGATGAATGAACAACCCCGAGGGTGCTGAGGCCGCGTGCCCGGTCAGCGGCGGATGAGGCCGAGGTCGGTGGCGGCGGCGACGGCGGCGGTGCGTGAGTCGACGTCGAGTTTTGTGTAGATGCGGGTGAGGTGGGACTTGACGGTGCCCTCGGTGAGGTGGAGGCGGCGGCCGATGGCCTGGTTGGACAGGCCGTCGGCGACCAGTGCGAGGACCTCGGTCTCGCGCCGGGTCAGGACGGCACCAGGCGTGCGAAGCCGGTTCATGAGCCGCTCGGCGACCGTGGGGGCCAGGGTGGTGCGGCCGGCGGCGGCGGTGCGCACGGCGGCGGCCAGGTCCTCGGGAGGGGCGTCCTTGAGGAGATATCCGGTGGCGCCGGCTTCGATGGCGGGCAGGGTGTCCGCGTCGGAGTCGTACGTGGTGACCACCAGAACACGGGGAGCGCCCGGTCGGGCGGTGATCCGAGCGGTGGCCTCGGCGCCCCCCATGCCCTTGCCGAACTGCAGGTCCATGAGCACGACGTCGATGTCGCCCTCGGCGGCGCGGACCACGGCGTCCTCGGCCGTGGCGGCTTCGGCCACGATGACGAGGCCGGGTTCGGTCTCCAGGACGGCGCGCAGCCCGGCGCGCACCACGGGATGGTCGTCGGCCAGCAGGAGACGGATGGGAGTGTCGGTCACGGGCGGGCCTCGGGCTCGGCTTCGGCGGCTGGGGCGAACGGCAGCCGGGCGGCCAGGGCGGTGCCATGGCCGGGGGCGGATTCGATGGTCAGGGTGCCGCCGAGCGCATGCATACGGGCGCGCATGGCCGCCAGGCCGAAGCCACCGCTGTGCGGGTCGGGGGCGGGCACCTGCTCGGGGTCAAAGCCCGTACCGTCGTCCACGACGGCCAGGGTGATGTGGTCGGCGAGGTAGCTGAGGGTGACCTCGGCGGTGCCGGCGTTCGCGTGGCGGACGGTGTTCGCCAGGGCGGACTGGGCGATGCGCAGCAGGGCGACCTCGTGCGCGGTCGGCAGCGGGGCCGGGGCGCCGACGAGGTGGACGCGTGCGGTGAGCCGGTGGCGGGCGCCGATGGTGGCGCACAGGCGTTCCAGCGCACCGGCCAGGGTGATGCCGTCCAGGGCGGGTGGGGTGAGGGCGGCGACGAAGCGACGGGCCTCGTCGAGATTGTCCACGGCGGCCTGGCGGGCCGCCTGCACATGGCGGGCGGCGGCATCGGGCTGGTCGGGCAGGGCGCGTTCGGCGGCCCGCAGCAGCAGTTGGATGCTGGACAGGCCCTGGGCGAGGGTGTCGTGGATCTCCCGGGCCAGCCGCTCACGTTCGGCCAGCACCCCGGCGGTGTGCTGCGCCTGAGCCAGATCGGCGCGGGTGGCGGTCAGCTCCTCGATCAGTCGCCTGCGGTGTTCGCTCTCCCGGTACAGGGCCTGGTACCCCCACACCACCGCGACCGCGACGGCGGCGCCCAGGGCGGGGCCGATCGCCATCGCGATACTGAAGGAGCCCTGATGGGCGGCGAAGGCGGTGCTCGCGGCCAGCGCGGTCGCGGCCACGGCGGTGAGTCCGGCGCGGCGGGGCAGCAGATGGAGCTGGAGGAAGTACAGCGGGAAGGCCACCCACACCCCGTCGGGGGACAGGGCCAGCAGCGCCAGCCACCCGGCGCCCACGACGGCCAGCCACCCGGCGGCGGCCCGCCGGGAGAGGCGGATACGGGGCAGGAGCGGCCCGACCACATATACCGCAGCGCACGCCGCCGCCACGGCGATGATCCACCCGGCGTGCGGCCGTCCGTCGGCCAGGGCGCGGGCGCCGACCAGCACGAGCAGGCCGATGACCAGCAGGTGCAGGCACCAGGCCAGGGCGCGGCTGGTCGGGGTCAGGGCAGGGGCAGCAGTGTTCACAGTCCTCCCAACCTAAAGGAAACAGTCCACACGTTGCCTCCATCGAAAGTGAGAACCCACGGGTCGCCTTTCGATCCGCGAAGTGCGGTCCCCTGCCAGAGGCCCGACCGGGGGGTGGGCGGCGATGGTGGAGGCATACCGAGTCCACCACCGGAAAGGGCAGACCAAGGCCGTGTTCGTCGCCTGGAGAGATCTGAAGTTCGCCAAGGGGCGCTTCGCCCTGATGGGCACCGTCATCGTGCTGATCACCCTGCTGGTCGGCCTGCTGTCCGGGCTGACCGCCGGGCTTGGCCGGCAGAACATCTCCGCGATCACCGGCCTGCCCGCCGGCAAGATCGCCTTCAACGCTCCCGGGGACGGGCAGAAGCTGTCGTACGCCGACTCCACCGTCACCGAACGGCAGTGGCGGCAGTGGGCCCAGGCGCCCGGCGTCACCCGGGCCGAGCCGCTGGGCATCACCACCACCAAGGCCACCGCGGACGGCACGAGCGCCGCCGTCTCCGCCTTCGGCGTCCGGCCCGGATCCCCCCTCGCTCCGGACAGCGGCAAGATCAAGGAGCACACGGTGGTGGTGTCGACCACGGCCGCCGACGACCTCGGTCTGCGGCCCGGTGACAGCCTCACCCTGGCCGGGCAGCGGCTGACGGTGGCCGCCGTGCGGGGCGATGCCTCCTTCAGCCACACCCCGGTCATCTGGACCAGCCTCGACGTCTGGCAGAAGACCGCGCCCCCCACCGGCGGCGGCGGCCCGACCGCGAGTGTGATCGCCCTGAACACCACCTCCGGCATCGACATGCCGGCGGCCGACCGGGCCGCGGGCACGAAAACGGTCTCCCGGGACGACTCGCTGTCCGCGATCGGTTCCTACACCTCCGAGAACGGCTCTCTGCAGTTGATGCGCGGCTTTCTGTTCGCCATCTCCGCCCTGGTCATCGGTGCCTTCTTCAGCGTGTGGACGATCCAGCGCAGCGGCGACGTGGCCGTGCTGAAGGCCCTCGGTGCCTCCACCGCCCATCTGCTGAAGGACGCCCTCGGCCAGGCCGTCGTCCTGCTCACCGGCGGAACCCTGATCGGCACCGGCATCGCCGTCGGCATCGGCGCCATGGCCGGATCGGCCGTGCCCTTCGTCCTCACCCCCGCCACGGTCCTCGTCCCGGCCTCGGTGATGATCCTGCTCGGCGTGCTCGGGGCCGCCCTGTCCATCGGCCGCATCACCTCCGTCGACCCGCTGACCGCCCTGGGGAGCACCCGATGAGCCTGAACCTGACCGACATCACCCTCACCTATCCCGACGGAGACTCCCGACTGACCGCCCTCGACCACATCACCCTGGACGTACCCCGGGGCAGCCTGACCGCCGTGATCGGTCCGTCCGGCTCCGGCAAATCCAGCCTGCTGGCCGTCGCCGCCACTCTCATCACCCCCGACGCCGGCACCGTCACCATCGACGGCACCCCCACCCTCGGCATGACCCGCGGTGAACTCACCGACCTGCGCCGCCACAAGATCGGCATCGTCTTCCAACAGCCCAACCTGCTGCCCTCCCTCACCGCGCTCGAACAACTCCAGGTCATGGCCCATATCGACGGCCGCCCGCCGGCCAAGGCCCGCGACCGGGCCAGGGAACTGCTCGACGCCGTCGGTCTCGGGAACCACACGCACCGCCGCCCGCACCAGCTCTCCGGCGGCCAGCGCCAGCGCGTCAACATCGCCCGCGCGCTGATGAACGACCCCACCGTCCTCCTGGTCGACGAGCCCACCAGTGCGCTCGATCACGAACGCGGAGCCGCCGTCGTCGAGCTGATCACCCGCCTCACCCACCAACGGGCCACGGCCACCGTCCTGGTCACCCACGACCGCGCCCATCTCACCGCTGTCGACCAGATCGCCGAAGTCCACGACGGACGACTCGACCTGCCGACACCAGCCTGTTGAACTCACCGCCCCGGGGCATCGGACGGCGTCCGACAGGACGTTTCGATGCGGCGGGCCGAGTTCTCCCGGGGGAGCGGCGCCGGTCGGCGCCGCTCCCCTCTACGCGCTCTCCCGCGCCATCACCGCAGGGTCGTACAGCACATGCTGCGGCGGTTCGGCCTCCGGATTCTCCAGCCGCTGCAGCAGCAGCCGTCCGATGCCCTGCCCCTGCTCCCGTGGTCGCACCGACACGGTGGTGAGGGAGGGGGATATGAGGGAGGCGGCCTCGATGTCGTCGAAACCCATCACCGCCACATCCGTCGGGACCCGCAGGCCGCGGACACGTGCCGTGTCCAGGGCGCCGATGGCGACCATGTCGTTGGTGCAGATGACGGCTTGAGGGGGCGGTGAAAGATCGAGCAGCCGCGCCATGGCCTCGGTGCCGCCCTCGCGGGTGAAACCGGTACGCGCCACATATGCGTTGCGGAAGCGAATGTGTGCGGCCGTCAACGCTTTGCGGTATCCCGTGACGCGGTCCGCGGGCGGGCCCTCCCGTTCGGGGCCGGTGATGAAGCCGATCCGGCGGTGCCCGCGGTCGAGCAGATGCCGGGTGGCGAGTTCACCCGCCGTGATGTCGTCGGTGGAGAGCACGTCGATACCCGGGCCCGGAGTGCCCACACCCACCAGCACCACCGGGATGCCGCTGGTCAACACCGGAGCCACAGCGCGAGCATGGTTGAAGTACCCGGCGAAACCGATGCCGTCGACGCGTCGGGTGACCATCTGCTTGAGGGCGGCCTGCTCGTTCTTCGGGTCGCCGTCGGTGTTGCACACGATTACTTGGTACCCGGCGGCGGCGCCGACGTCCTGGAGCCCGCGGGCGAGCGACGTGTAGAAGGGGTTGGTGATGTCCGGAATGATCAGCGCAAGCGTGTGTGAACGACGCGTACGCAAACTCCGGGCCACCTGGTTGGGCTCGTAGCCCAGCTCGCGCACGATGTCCAGGACATGTTCGCGGGTCTTCTGCGCCACATGCCGACGACCTGAGAGGACATGCGAGACGGTCGTGATACTGACGCCGGCCCGCTGGGCCACGTCGGTGATACTCACAGGCCCGCGAGCGCCGGACTCGGACACCGTACCTCCGTCTACCTCGGCATCGGAGGGTACCCCAACAGCTTCCGCACGGCTATTGACTGCTTCCTGAACGCCGTGGCACCGTCGTGTGTCATCCAGATGCAAAACCTTTTGCACTCATGTTACGGCAGGAGCACGCCCATGCACCGCAGATCTGTGACGAAGGCCGTCGGCCTCGCAGTGACCGCCGCTCTCACAGGCTCGTTGGCGGCTTGCTCGTCCGGCGGCGACAGTGACTCCGACGGCAAGGTGACCATCACGGTGCAGGGACTGCCGCCCAAGAGCGACCCGGCCAGTCGGAAGGCTTTCGCGGTCAGGGTCGCCGCGTTCGAGAAGGCGAACCCCGACATCACCGTCAAGGCAACCGACTCGACATGGGACCCGCAGACGTTCGCGGCCAAACTGGCCGGCGGCGGCGCCGAGACGGTGATCACCGTACCTCTCACCGAACCGCAGGGCCTGATCGCCCGACGTCAGGTCAAGGACATCACCTCCGACCTCAAGTCCTGGCCGCAGTACGGCGAGTTCAACCAGAAGCTGCTGGAGCCGACCAAGGACGCCGACGGCAAGGTCTACGGTCTGACCGTGCCCGGTGGCGCCTACACCATGGGCCTTGTCTACAACCGCGCCCTGTTCACCAAGGCCGGACTCGATCCCGACAAGCCGCCCACGACCTGGGGGGAGGTGCGGCAGGCCGCGAAGGCCATCCATGACAGGACCGGCAAGGTCGGCTACGCCGAGACCACCACCACCAACACCGGCGGATGGCACCTGACCTCCTACACCTACTCCCGCGGCGGCACGATGGAGAAGAAACAGGGCGGGAAGTACGTCCCCGCCTTCACAGAACAGCCGACCCGGGACGCCCTTCAACTCCTGCACGACATGCGCTTCGTCGACAACTCCATGGGCAGCAACCAGCTCCAGAACCAGATGGACGTCCAACGCCGCTTCGCCGCCGGCGAGGTCGGCATGTTCATCGACGGGCCCAACGCGGTCGGGCAGGTGGTGCAACAGTACGGCGGCCGCCTCAAGGACTTCGGCGCCGGCGCTCTGCCGCAGGACGGCGGCAACGCCACTCAGCTCGGCGGCTCGGTCGCCATGGTCACGGCCCGCGCCAACGCGGCGCAGACGGCGGCGGCGGTCAAGTGGATCCTCGCCGAGTATGTGAAGGTCCACTACGATCCCGCGGCGGCGGCGAAGCGCGACAAGATGACGTCCGCCGACCCCAAGATCCTCATCGGTGTGCCGAACGTGGCCCCCTTCTCCCAGTCCGTGCAGGACAAGGTCAACTCGGCCCGAAAGCCGTACGTGAACGTGCCGTTGGGCAACTTCCAGCCCTTTGTCGAGGGCAACCCCAAGCTGAAGCTGATGACCGAGCCGCCGGTGGCCGCGCAGAAGGTCTATGCCGCGCTGGATCCGGTGGTGCAGGCCGTGCTCACCCAGAAGGACGCCGACGTGGCCGGACTCCTGGACAAGGCAGCGAAGCAGGTGTCGTCGGAACTGGAGCGGGGACAGTGAGTTCGCTCGACGTGCGGGCCGCCCCGCGGGCCGGGAAGGCCCCCGGGGGACCGGCCGGTGCGAAGCAGGTGTCCCGGAAGTCCCGGCTGCGACTGCGCAACGACCTGGTGGCGCTGGTCTTCCTGCTCCCGGCGCTGTTCTGCTTCGGATACTTCGCCTGGTGGCCGCTGGTCAAGGGGCTCGAACTGTCCTTCCAGCAGACCAATCTCGTCGATCCGGCACAGTGGGTGGGCCTGCGCAACTTCCAGCGCATCGCCGACGATCCCCTGTTGGCCACGGCCATCAAGAACACCCTGCTGTTCGCCGGGCTCGCCCTGCTCATCGGCTTCCCGCTGCCGCTGCTGCTGGCCGTGCAGATGTCGACACTGCGCCGCCTCGCCGGGCTCTACCGGTACCTGGTGTATCTGCCGGTGATGCTGCCCCCCGTGGTGGGCCTCCTGCTGTGGCAGATGTTCTACGAACCGGACCACGGCCTGTTCAACAAGGCACTGGGATTCGTGGGCCTTGGCCCGTACCCCTGGCTGCAGTCCACGCACTCGGCCATGCTCAGTCTGGTCCTGGAGTCCACCTGGGCCGGCATGGGCTCGGCCACCCTGATCTACCTGGCCGCCCTCACCCGGGTGCCACCGGAACTGTACGAGGCGGCCGAGACCGACGGGGCACGCATCTGGCGCCGGATCTGGAACATCACGCTGCCGCAACTGCGCGGCACCGTGCTGCTGCTCCTGCTGCTGCAACTCATCGGCACACTCCAGGTGTTCGCCGAGCCATATCTGATGACGGACGGCGGCCCGGAGAACGCCACCGTCACGGTGCTGCTCCTCGTCTACCGCTACGCATTCGTCGACGGCGACTACGGCGCCGCGAGCGCCATGTCGCTGCTGTTGGCGGTGGCGTTGTCCCTGCTGTCCGCCGTGTACCTGTGGTCCACCCGCCGTTGGAGCGCCGCATGAGCCTGATCACCGAGGACAGCGAGCGCGCGGCGCCCGGACGGACCATGGACGGTGCGGGAGCGGAGCCGGTGAGCCGGTTGATCTCACCGCACGACAGACGACGGCCGGTGGTGCGGATCGGGCTGCGGGCCACCGAGATCGTCGTTCTGGCGCTGCTGGTCCTGTTCTGCGCCGGGCCGATCTTCTGGATGCTCAAGGCGGCCGTCTCCCCGGCCAGTGACATCGTGGCCCACCCGATGTCGCTCTGGCCCTCCCAGACCCGTTTCGGCAATCTGACCGAGGCATTGACCGGCCTGGAAATCGGCCGCTACCTCCTCAACAGCGTCTTCCTCGCCAGCGGCTGCCTGGTCGTGCAGCTGATCGTGTCGACCAGCGCCGGGTTCGCGCTGTCCGTGCTCAAACCCCGCTACGGCAAGGTGTTCTACGCACTGGTGCTGGCCACCCTGCTGGTCCCGGCCACCGTCAGCCTCGTCCCGCTCTACCTCACGGTGCAGCACATGCCCGGACTGGGCGTGAACCTGATCAACTCGTTCTGGGCCGTCTGGCTGCCCGCCGGTGCCAACGCCTTCAACGTGCTGCTCGTCAAACGTTTCTTCGACGGCATCCCCACCGAGCTGTACGAGGCGGCCCGGGTCGACGGTGCCGGTCCGCTCACCCTGCTGAGGCGCATCGTGCTGCCGATGTCCCGGCCGGTGCTGGCCGTGGTGTCGCTGTTCACCATCATCGCGGCATGGAAAGAGTTCATCTGGCCGCTGATCGCACTCACCGACCCGCAGAAGCAGCCCATCTCGGTGGCACTGCCCGTCATCGCCAAGACATCCGATCAAGGACTGCTCATCGCCGGCCTCTTTCTGGCGAGCGTGCCACCGCTGCTGCTGTTCATCGTCTTCCAGCGGCAGGTGGTCAACGGAGTCGGCGGAGAAACCGGCTCCAAGGGCTGAACAGGGCCGCCAGTCACGGCCCGCCCCCATCCGAACAGTCCGGACGGGCTCTTCGACCCGCCGGAATCGTCACTCACAGAACCAGGACACACATGACTGGGCACCACCCGGACCGTCTGCTGGACGCCACCGGCGCACTTCCACAGGCGAGCCCCCCTTGGACCCACCGCGACCGGCTGCGCATCACCAGGGTGCGCGCGATCGTCACAGCGCCCGAGGGCATGCCTTTGGTGGTCGTGCGCGTGGACACGTCCGACGACGGGCTCCACGGTCTTGGCTGCGCCACGTTCACCCAGCGCTACGAGGCCGTGGTCGCCGCCGTCGACAAGCACGTGGCGCCGCTCGTGATCGGCCGCCACCCCGCAGACATCGAGGACATCACCCGACTCGTGCACTACTCGTCGTACTGGCGCAACGGACCGGTGCTCAACAACGCGCTCTCCGGTGTCGACCAGGCGCTGTGGGACATCGCGGGCAAGCGCGCCGGGCTGCCGGTGCACGAACTGCTCGGTGGACGCAGCCGGGCGGCGGTCGAGGTCTACACCCATGCCGCGGCACCCACCATCGAGGCCACCCTGGACCAGGCCGAGGAGTTCATCGCACGCGGCTACCGCAACGTGCGGCTGCAGACCGGCCAGCCGGGCGTGGGCGCATACGGTGCGCCGGGCACACCGGGCGCATACCCCCGCTCGCCGTATCCCGACGGCTGGGACGCCGAACGGTATGTGCGCACCACTCCCGCGCTCTTCGCCGCGGCCCGAGAGCGGCTCGGGCAGGAGATCAACCTCATGCACGACGTACACAGTCGGCTCACCCCCAAGCAGGCCGTGGTCCTGGCCCGTGCGCTGGAACCGTACGGGTTGTCGTTCCTGGAGGACGTCATCGCGCCCGAGCACTACGACCGGCTGCCGGAGGTCCGTGCCGCCTCCCCGGTGCCGATCGCGGTGGGGGAACAGATCGGCTCCGTGACCGACGCCGCCCGGCTGGTGAAGGACGGCGGCGTGGACCTGCTGCGGCTGCACACCTCCTCGGTGGGCGGGCTGACCCCGACCCGCAAACTGGTGGCGCTGGCCGAACTCTGCGGTGTCCGCACCGCGTTCCACTCGCCCGGCGACATCTCCCCGGTCGGTGTGGCCGCGAACCTCGCCGTCGACATCTCCACCCCTGCCTTCGGCTTCCAGGAGTCCCACGAGTACAACGACGCCACACACGAGATCTTCGCCGGCACCCCCGTGGTGCGCGACGGTCACCTCACCCCTTCCGAGGATCCCGGCTGGGGCGTGGACCTGGACGAGAAGGCGGCGGCGCAGTACCCGCCGACGCGATTCCTGCACGAGGCATGGGCGGCGCGTGTACGCCGGCCCGACGGCGGACTTGAGGCCCCGTGATGCACGAGGTTCCGATCGGCACACCACATCAACCCCAGCGGGTTCTGGTCACGGGAGCCGCCGGTCTGATCGGGCGGGCCGTCACCGGCCTGCTGCACGCCCGGGGGGTCAAGGCCACCGCACTCGAGATCGACGACCCCAAGGACCTGTCGGTGGACCGGGTGGTCACCGGAGACGCCGGTGATCCGCAGACCGTACGCGCGGCGCTGGACGGGGTGGACGCCGTCATTCACCTGGCGGCGCGGCCCTCTCCGCTCCATGGCACCGCGGTGGAGGTGTTCGGCGGCAACACCCGGGCCACCTTCGTCGTCCTGGAGGAGGCGGGCCAGGCCGGCATCAACCGGGTGATGATCGCCAGCAGTTACTCGATCCTCGGTATCGCCTGGGCCGCCGCCCGGCTGCATCCCGAGTACTACCCGATCGACGAACGGCTCCCCCTGCAGATCACCGACCCGTACGCACTGGCGAAGCAGGCGGACGAGGCCACCGGCCAGATGATGAGCCGTCGTCACGGCATGGACATCGTCGCCATCCGCTATCCCTTCGTCTCCAACGAGGCCCGGCTGGCCGACCGGCTGGCCGCGACCCTCGCCGATCCGGGCTCGGCGGCCGCCGACTCATGGTCCTATCTCGACGTCGACGACGCGGCCGAGGCCGCGTGGCGGGCGATCACGGTGCCGCTGAGCGGATTCCACACCGTGTTCACCGCCGCCCCGGACATCCTCGCCCCCTACCCGACCCAGGAACTGATCGCCGCCTATCACCCCGACACCCCGCTGCGCCGCCCGATCCCCGGTCGGCAGACTCCCATCGACACCTCGGCGGCGACCCGCCTGCTCGGCTTCACCGCGCGGTCGACGGCCGCGCTGGAAGAACGCGCGCTCGGCGCCGCGGCCGTCTGACAACCGGGCGCAGCCCGGCGGACGCGCGCCAACTCCATCCGCACTGACGGGAGTTCGCTTCCGCCAGTGCGGTGTCCGGCACCTTTCCCGTGCTCCACACCCACACCGAAAGGAGCAAGACGTGAGTCCATCCACCCACCCGCTGGGAAAGCTGAGAAGAACGATCGCCGCCACCACGGCCGGCGCGCTGCTGGCCCTCGGCGGCGTCCTCGGCCTGACCGCGTCGACCGCGGGCGCCACTGTGTCGACCGCGGGCGCCGCCGCGTCGGCGAAGGCCGGGGGCAGCGGAGCGAACCTGCCCTACCAAGAGGTGCAGGCGGAGACATCCGCCACCAACGGCACGGTGATCGGCCCGAGTTACACCCCGGCGGAGCCGGCGGCCGAGGCGTCCGGCCGAAAAGCCGTGACACTGCAGGGCAGCGGCAAGTACGTCACGTTCACCACACCCGCGGCCACCAATTCCATCGTCTTCCGGTACAGCATCCCCGACTCCGCGGACGGCTCGGTCTACCGTGCGCCGCTGTCGCTGTACGTCAACGGCGCCAAGCAGCCCGACTTCACACTGACCAACGCCTACAGCTGGTACTACGGGGCCTACCCGTTCACCAACACCCCGGGAACGAAGCCGCACCACTTCTACGACGAGGAGCACCGGACGTTCCCGACCACCTATCCGGCCGGTACCACCTTCAGGCTGCAGGTTCCCGACTCGGGCGCCGCCGCGTCCTACACCATCGACTTCGCCGACTTCGAGCAGATCCAGGCGGCTCGGTCACAGCCCGCCGGTTCGGTGTCGGTCATCAGCCAGGGTGCCGACTCGTCCGGTGCCCAGGACTCCACGGCCGCGTTCAAGGCAGCGATCAAGGCGGCCGGACCCGGGGGCACGGTGTGGATGCCGCCCGGCACATACGCGATCTCCGGTCACATCGGCGTCGACGATGTGACCGTCGCGGGCGCCGGCATGTGGTACTCAAGGGTCATCGGCAGCGCTCCGGGCTTCTACGGAAACTACGCGCCCTCCCCGAGCACCGATGTGCACCTGCGGGACTTCGCGATCTACGGCGATGTCCAGGGGCGCGACGACGCCGCCCAGGTCAACGGCATCGGCGGCACCATGAGTGACTCCACGGTGGAACGCGTGTGGATCGAGCACATGAAGGTCGGCGCGTGGATGGACGGACCGCTCGACAACCTGGTCTTCAGCCGGATGCGCATCCGGAACGTCACCGCCGACGGATTCAACTTCCATGGCGGGGTGACCCATTCGGTGTTCACCGACAGTGACGTCCGCAACACCGGTGACGACGGCATCGCCGCCTGGTCGCATGCGGGCAAGGGCGCCGACGCCTACAACACGATCTCCCACAACACCGTGGGTATGCAGACTCTTGCCAACGGCATCGCGATCTACGGCGGCCACGACAACACGGTCAGCGACAACCTGGTGCGGGACACCGGCATCGCCGGAGGCGGCGGGATCCATGTCGGCCAGCGGTTCGACTCCACGCCGGTCGGCACCACCACGATCACCCGCAACACCCTGATCCGTAACGGCAATCTCTCTCCCACCTGGCAGTTCGGAATCGGTTCCCTGTGGTTCGACGGTAGCGAAGGGGCGATCGACGGCCCCATCGACGTCAGCGACACACTGATCCAGCAGAGCCCGTACGAGGCGGTGCAGTGGGTCGAAGGAACCGTCAACAACGTGAACCTCACCGACGTCACCATCGCCGGCACCGGCACCTTCGCCCTCCAGGTACAGACCCCCGGCTCCGCGAAGTTCACCAACGTCACGGCGACCGGCGTCGGCGCTCCCGGCCCGGTGTACAACTGCCAGGGCAGCGCCTTCACCGTCACCGACGGAGGCGGCAACTCGGGAATCGGCTCCACCCCGTACTGCGGCAGCTGGCCCACCCCGGTCTTCCCGCCCTATCCGTCGTCCGCGCGCAGTGTGCCCAACTCCGTTGCAGGCGGCCATCGTTGAGCACCGTGCGCGGACGCGTCCACACCTGTCCCCTCCCTCCAACAGCTGAGGAGATACGCCTGTCATGCCGACACCACTGAGCGTGCAGCTCTACGCGCTGCGGGACCCCCTCGCAGCGGACCGCCAGGACACCCTGGCCAGACTCGCCGAGATCGGTTACCGCACGGTGGAGACGTACGACCCGTACGCCGACCCGGTCGGTTTCCGCAAGATCGCCGACGACCTCGGCATCACCGTGGTCAGCACCCACGCCGGGGCGCTGCTGAAGAAGGACAGCGACGAGGTCTTCGACAACGTCGCCACCCTCGGCACCGATCTAGCGATCATCCCCGCGGGCATCCCGCACGAGGACTTCACCACCCTGGACGGCCTGCAGCGCACCGCCGACCTGCTCAACGGCTTCGCCGAGCAGGGCGCCGACCGAGGCATCCGGATCGGGTACCACAATCACTGGTGGGAGGCCGAACCCCGGTTCGACGGCCGCACCCCGCTGGAGGTACTGGACGGGCTGCTCGCACCCGAGGTGTTCCTGGAGGTCGACACCTATTGGGCGCTGGTCGGCGGCGCCGACGTGCCGAAACTGCTCGACAACCTCGGCACACGCGTCATGTCATTGCATGTCAAGGACGGTCCCGGAGTGAAGGACCAGCCGAACACGGCCGTGGGCAAGGGAGGTGTCGACGTGCCGTCGATCCTGGCCGCCGCACCGCACGCCCTGCGCATCGTGGAACTGGACACCTGCGCCACGGACATCTTCGAGGCCGTCGCCGACAGCCATGCCTATCTCACCGCGCTGGAGCAGGCATGACAGCACCAGGTCCGGGACGGGTCGGCGTCGCACTGGTCGGCGCGGGTGTGATCAGCACCGTGTATCTGAAGTCCCTCACCGCCTTCCCCGACGTGCAGGTGCTGGGCGTGGCCGACCTGGACGTGGGGCGAGCCCGTGCCCAGGCGGCGAGGTTCGGGGTTCCGGTGGCCGGCGACGTCGAAACGGTGCTGGCCGTCCCCGAGGTGGAGATCGTCGTCAACCTCACCATCCCCGCCGCACACACCGAGGTGGCCGTCGCCGCGCTGGCCGCCGGCAAGCACGTCTACGGGGAGAAGCCGCTCGCCCCGGCCCCCAGTGACGGCGCCAAGATCCTCGCCGAGGCGTCGTCGCGGGGCCTGCGGGTGGGCTGTGCGCCCGACACCTTCCTGGGCGCCGGCCTCCAAGCCGCCGCACGCGCCCTGCATTCGGGCGCCATCGGTGAACCTGTCAGTGCGACGGCGGTCGTCCAGGGACCGGGCCCCGAATCCTGGCACCCCAGTCCCGAGTTCCTCTACCAGCACGGCGGCGGCCCCCTGTTCGACATCGGGCCCTACTACCTGACGGCGCTGGTCGCGCTGCTCGGGCCGGTTGGCAAGGTGGCCGCCGGCGCGCGACAGGCCCGGGATCGGCGGGTGATCGGATCGGGGCCGAGGGCGGGCACCGAGTTCGCGGTGGACGTGCCCACACATGTTCACGCGCTGCTCGACTTCGACCGGGGGCCGAGCGCGGCGGCGACCTTCTCCTTCGACTCCGCCGCGCCGCGCCATTTGATCGAGATCACCGGCACCGAGGGCACCCTGGCGCTGCCCGATCCCAACACCTTCGGCGGGCCGCTGCGGGTCCGGGAGTTCGGTGCCCAGGACTGGCGCGACCTGCCCGTCGACGGCAGCGTCGGCGACCGCGGTGTCGGGGTGCTCGACCTGGCCCGTGCGATCCGCACGGGCGCCCCCCACCGAGCCTCGGGGGACCTGGCCCACCATGTCCTCGACCTGATGACCTCCATCACCGGCGCCGCCGACCGAATGGAGTTCGTCTCGCTGGAATCCCGGGTGGATCCTCCGGCCGTACTCCCGGCCGACTGGGACCCAGCGGCTCCCACCCTCGTCTGACCGGTACGAGTGAAAGAGATTTCCCGTGTTTGTCGACATGCCTCTGTCCGAGCTGCGTACCTACCACCCCGAACCCACCGAGCCCGACGACTTCGACGCCTTCTGGCAGCGCACCCTTTCCGAGGCCCGTGCCGCCGCCGTGCCCGCGCTCTTCGAGCCGTACTCCGGCGGGCTGCACACCGTCGACGTGTTCGACGTGACCTTCAGCGGATACGCGGGGCAGCCGGTGCGGGCATGGCTGCTGCTGCCGCGGCACACCGAGGGGCGGCTGCCCTGTGTGGTGCAGTACATCGGGTACAACGGGGGCCGCGGCCTGCCGCACGAGTATCTGATGTGGTCCGCCGCCGGTTACGCGCATCTCGTGATGGACAACCGCGGGCAGGGGAGCGGGGGTCACGCCCATGCCGTGACACCCGACCCCGACCCGTCGGGCGAACCGTTCACCCCCGGCTGTCTGACGCGTGGTGTCGGTTCGCCCGAGACCTACTACTACCGACGGCTGTTCACCGATGCCGTCCGAGCCGTGGACACCGCGAGGGCGCATCCCCGGATCGACCCCGACCGGGTCGTGCTGCACGGGGGCAGTCAGGGCGGAGGTATCGCCATCGCCGCTGCCGGGCTCTGCGATGCTGTCGCGGCCGCCATCATCGACGTTCCCTTCCTGTGCCACTTCCGGCGTGCGGTGGAAATCACCGACGCCAACCCGTACCACGAGATCACCACCTACTGCCGGACCCATCGGCTCAGCGAGGAGCGGGTGTTCAGCACGCTCGACTACTTCGACGGCGTCAATCTCGCCGCACGGGCGACCGCTCCGGTGCTGTTCTCCGCGGCGCTGATGGACTCCGTCTGCCCGCCCTCCACGATCTACGCGGCCTACCACCGCTGGGCCGGAGCGGACAAGGACATCAGGCCATGGAAGTTCAACGGGCACGAGGGCGGCGGCGCCCATCAGACGGTGGAGCAGCTCGGCTTCCTGGCGAAGACCCTGGCCTGACGGCCGACTCCGTAGCCGGAGTCGGCCCTCTCGTATCCCTCTCACATCCCACTCGTGTGTTCCCGCGGGCACGTCGCCGCCGCCGGAAACGGTGGCGTACGGTGGCGTGCCCCCATCGAAAGGTTTCCCATGACGGTGCAGGAGACAGATGTTCTCGTGGTCGGCGGAGGGCTCGGCGGTGTCGCCGCCGCACTCGCCGCCGTCCGGCTCGGCCGTCGCGTCGTACTGACAGAGGAGTCACCATGGCTCGGTGGTCAGATGACCTCACAGGCCGTGCCGCCGGACGAGCACCCGTGGATCGAGCAGCAGGGCGCGACACGCAGCTATCGGCGGCTGCGGCAGCACATCCGTGAGTTCTACCGGCGCAACTACGACCTGAACGAGGACGCCCGCACCGCGCCGCTGCTGAATCCGGGCGGGGGAGCGGTCAGCCCGGTCTGCCACGAGCCGCGGGTCGGTGTCACGGCCATCGAGGAACTGCTCGCCCCCTACCGGGCCGACGCCCAGCTGACCGTGCTGGAACAGTACGAGCCGGTCTCCGCACACACGGACGGCGACCAGGTGAGCGCCGTGACCCTGCGCTCCAGGACATCCGGCGACGAGCTGACCGTGAGTGCCCCCTACATCCTGGACGCCACAGAACTGGGCGACTTGCTGGCACTCGCCGGCGTCGAGCACATCACCGGCGCGGAGAGCCGGCACGAGACCGGTGAACCGCACGCCCCCAACGGTCCTGCCAACCCGCTGGACCAGCAGTCCTTCACCTGGTGTTTCGCCTTGGACTACCACCCCGACGGCGACTTCACCATCGACCGCCCGGCCGACTACGCGTTCTGGCGGGACTACCAGCCGGACTGCTGGCCCGGCCCGCTGCTGTCCTGGCAGGACGTGCACCCGCGAACGCTCGCTCCACGGCACCAGGCCATCTTCGAACACCACGACTCGCCGCGTGGTCACGCGGCGCCCGACCGCTGGAACTACCGCCGCATCTTCAGCGTCGCGCACTACGCGCCCGGCCGCTACCAGAGCGACATCACCCTGGTCAACTGGCCCCAGATCGACTACATGGCCGGCCCGCTGACCGGCGTGGACGAGGCGACCCGGGAACGCCACCTGGCCGCGGCGCGACAGCAGAGCCTCTCCTTCCTGTACTGGATGCAGACCGAAGCCCCGCGGCTGGACGGCGGCACCGGCTATCGGGGCCTGCGGCCGCGCGGCGACGTACTGGGCTCGAACGACGGGCTCGCGCTGCGCCCCTACATCCGCGAATCACGCCGCATCCGGGCCGAGTTCACGATCCTGGAACAGCATGTGGGGGTTGCGGCCCGCGAAGCGGCGGGGCTGCCCGAAGGCTCGGAGATCTTCTCCGACTCCGTCGGTGTCGGCTCGTACCGCATCGATCTGCACCCCGGCACCGGCGGCCCGGACGGGCCCGGTTCGTACATCGACATCGCCGACTACCCGTTCCAGATCCCGCTGGGCGCACTGATCCCGCAGCGCGTCGAGAACCTGCTGCCGGCCAACAAGAACATCGGAACCACGCACATCACCAACGGCTGTTACCGGCTCCACCCGGTGGAGTGGAACATCGGTGAGGCCGCGGGGGCACTGGCCGCGCACTGCCTGAATACCGGTACCACCCCCCGGAAGGTGCGCAACGATCCCGCGTGCCTCGAACAGTTCCAGAACCTGCTCACGGGGGTGCTGGGCTTTCAGCTCGGCTGGCCCGAACGCATCAGGACCGCGCCGCAGTGATGCGCACCCGCCCCTCGGTGGCGGCCCGGCCGCGCCGCCCCACCGGCATCCCGAAGCGTCCATATGCCGCTGAGCCGGTCCGTACTCACCACACGCGCGACGCGCCGTCACTCGACCACCATCGGAGAACGCACAGCCCATGAGCGACTTGCGACCATCGATCGAGGCCCCGCACGCCACCGCGGCCGAGGCGCCCAGATTCGGCGTCAACTACGTACCCTCGCGGGGGTGGTGGTACAGCTGGCTGGACTGGGACGCGCCCGCCATCGCCGCCGACCTCCGGGCCATCGCCGAACTGGGCATGGACCACATTCGAATCCACTGCCTGTGGCCGATCTTCCAGCCCAATCCCGGGTATATCAGCTCGACCGCGCTCGATCGCCTCCACGAGCTCATGGACCTCGCGGACGGATGCCGCCTGGACGTCACCGTCACGGTCCTGAACGGCTGGCTCAGCGGCTTCTACTTCCGTCCCGCCTGGCAGCCCGAGACCGTCGACATGTTCGCCGACCCCCAGGCCGTCGACGCGCAGCTCGACCTGCTGACCGCCATGGCCGAACGCGTCGCCGCGCACCCTCGGTTCCTCGGATTCGACATCGCCAACGAACCCAACGTGCTGTGCCACCACCCGGGCAACGACCCCACCAGGAGCCAAGGGGATGCCTGGACGCGGCGACTGCTGGAGCACTGCGCGACCGTCGCGCCGGGGCGCATGCATGTCGCCGGATTCGACCACGAACCCTGGCTCACGGACTCGACACCGTTCAGCCGCGAGGTCATGGCGGGCACCGGCAGCGCGACACCCGTGCACGCCTGGATCGAATTCACCGGAACCCTCAAGCGCTACGGATACCCGGCCACTGCCACCCACCACCTCGGCGAGTACCTTCTCGAACTCGCCAAAGCGCACCAGGCGGAGGCGGGCCGACCCGTATGGCTGCAGGAGTTCGGCGCCGCCCCGCAATGGATCACCTCGGCCGCGGTCCCGGACTTCACGGAGGCGTTCACCGCCGCCGCCCTCACCTGCGATCAGCTGTGGGGCGTCACCTGGTGGGCCTCCCACGACATCGACCGGAGCCTCACCGGATTCGCCGACCTCGAGTACGACCTCGGCCTGCTGAGCACCGGAAATCAGCCCAAGCCCGCCGGACAGCGCCTCGCCGGTCTCATTGCCGGCTTCCGTGACCGACCGCCCACACCCGTCGCGCGTACGACCGCTCTCCTCCTCGATGACACCCGGGCCCCCGACTGGGCTTTCGCCGACCGGTTCTTCTCCCTCATCGAGCAGGGCATCCACCCCGCGATCGTCCTGGCCGGCCGCCGCGACGAACCCGGACACCTCGACGACCGAGGCATCACCAAGATCATCGAAAGGTGACGGCTCACCCGCCTACGGTGACGCCACCCTCCCCGCGCCCGGTGGTCATTCGGCTGTTGCCTCCCGCGCAGGGTCGTCGGCCGGGTGGGGATGCCCGGTCATGGGCCGCAGGCTCAGCGCGTGGCTGATGCGCGAGGTGGCGACGAACCGCGCGGCCAGGTGGATGACCGCGACCAGACCGGGGTCGTCGAGGTGCTCTTCGGCCGCGGTCAGGGCGGGCGCCGGAGGCGCCGCGAACGCCACGGCGAGTGTCAGCCCGCGCACCGCTTCCTCGGCGGGGGTGAGGGCGCCGACGGTGCGGCCCTGAGCCGCGTCGATCCACGCCTCGCTCATGCCGTGTGCGCGGGCCACGTCCAGGTACTGGACACGCTCGTACTCGTTGCCGAGCGCGTGGTGCGTGGCAAGGGCCACGATCAGCACGTGCGCGGGATCCAGCGCGGCCTTGAGCTCCTCCGACATTTCCAGCAGCGCCAGGACGGCGCCCGGAAGGTGCAGGCCCACGGCGAGAAACCCGTTGATGTAGCCGAGCCGGTCCGCCCGCTCGGCGAGCCGTTCCCGCAGCCCGTCGGGCAGGTCGGTCACGACCTCGGCCAGGTCGACGGGTGCGGGCCGCGTCCCGTCGTTGAGCCCCCGGTAGGGCACCGTCGTCCAGTCGACATCGCGTCGGTCGGGCATGTCAGTCCTCCACCGTGGCCGGGGCCGCGGGCAACTGAGGGGTGGGCCGGGCGGCGTCGTCCGGTTCGGGCGTCGGCGGGTTGGGGACAGGGAGTATCGGCACGGTGGTGATCTCCTTGGGGCCCAGGGAGCGGGCGGGATCGGTTCAGGAGAGGAGGGCTTCGGCCCGGCTCGCCGCGTCGTTGAGCGCCTGCCGAGGTTCCTTCGCTCCGGCGAGGGCGGCGTAGATGTTCTGCTGCAGCAGGTCGTTGATCTGAACGGCCCGCAGGCCGGGGAACTGGAAGCGCTGCGCGAGATCCGGGACGGAGTCGAGCGCCGGCCGGCGGTACGGCTGTTCCTTGATGACAGGGCCGAGGTAACGGGCGCCGGTGGCCTGCACATTGACGGGGATCTCGCCGCTGGTCGTGCACAGTTCGGTCTGCCCGGCGGCGCTGATGAGGGCCTGGATGACCTGCCAGGCGGCCCGCTGCTCCCCCTTGTCCTTGGTGAAGATCACCAGGGATCCGCCGCCCGGTGGCAGCCGCCGGGTGCCGCCGTCCGGGATCGGGACCATGGCCGTCCGGCAGTCGAACGTCGCCTCCTTGGCGTAGCGCACCGGCTTGGTGGACGGGCCGAAGACCATGGCGGCGTCGCCGCGGAGGAACGCGTCGTCCATCTCCAGCGTGGTCGTCGGGATGCTGAGCTTGTCGGTGATCAGTCCACGCCAGTAGGTGAGCACGTCGACGCCCGGCCGGTCGGCGAAGGTGATGTGCCGTCGCCGTGCGTCCATCAGGGATCCGCCGGCCCAGCCGATGAAGTTCTCGAACGTCCAGTTGGAGTCCGCGTTGTAGGAATGCAGTGCCCCGTAACGCGCGGCCCGCTTGCCCACCACGGCGGATGCGGCGGACCGCATCTCGCTCCAGGTGGTCGGCGGCCGGTCCGGGTCGAGCCCGGCCTTGCGGAAGGCATCCGCGTTGTACGAGAACACCATCGCGCCGAGGCTGTAGAGGGCAGCGACCGTATGCCCGTCGTACCGGTTCACCCGTCGGAACGGCTCGATGTAGTCGTCCGGTCGGAAACCGCCCTGCGCCATCAGGGGTTCGAGGGGTTGCAGCAGGCCGGCCGCGGCGTAGGTGAGGACGGCGTTGGCCCCCACCATGGCCATGGCCGGGGGAGTACCGGCGGCGAACGCGGTGGCCAGCCGGCCGTCGACGTCCTGCCAGTTGCCGCCGCCGCCACTGAGTTGCATCTCAAGAGAGACGCCGGTGCGCCGGGTGAAGTCCGTGCCGAGCGTGGCACCGGCGGCCTGCGCGCGGATGCCGCTCGGGACGAGGAACCGCAGGGCGCCGGACGTCTCGCGGCCGCAGGCGGTCGTGACCGCGGCGGCACCCGCGGCCAGCAGCAGGGTCCGTCGGGAGACGATGCTGGTCATGGCTGTGCTGTCCTTGCCTGGATAAGGAATACGGGCCACGGCTATTCGCCGTCGGCGGTGAGGACGAGTCCGCGGACGAGGTGCCGCTGGACCAGGAGGAAACAGACGAGCAGCGGCAGTGCGGCCAGCGCGGCGATCGCCAGCTGTACGCTCAGCGGCACCGTGCTCTCCGGTCCGGAGACCCCGGCCACCGCATACGGGACCGTCCCGACGCGGTCGGTGGTCAGCACGACCGACGGCCAGTACAGGTCGTTCCAGTGCGAGACGACGCTGAACACACCGGCGGCCACCAGAGCGGGACGGACGTGCGGCAGCACCACCCGCCACAGCATCGCCACCGGCCCGACCCCGTCCAGCCGGGCGGCGTCGAACATGCTCACCGGGATGGCGAGGATGAACTGGCGGAACAGATAGATGCAGAACCCGCTGCCGACGCTCGGCAGGATCAGCGCCGTATAGCTGTCGAGCAGACCGAGACCCGACAACAGGAAGTAGATCGGGATCGCGGTCACCTGGACCGGGATGACCAGACAGACCAGCACGAGCTTGAACGTCAGCCTTCGGCCGCGGAACTGCCAGCGCGCCAGCGCGTACGCGATCGGCAGCGACGTCACCACTTGTCCCGCGAAGATCCCCCCGGTCACCAGCAGGCTGGTGCCGTACACGCGCGGCCAGTCCAGTGCGGCCCAGGCATCGCGGACATGGGCCAGGGTGAAGTGCCAGGTCAGCTCCCCGCTCAACGGGTTGCCCGCGAGGAACGCGCCCGCGAGCATCAACACGAAGGGCCCGAACATGATCACGCCGCCGACCGCGACCGCCGTGTGGACACCGATACGGCGTCGATTCGTCGTGCTCATCGCGCACCCGCCTTCTCAAGTCGGCGTCCGCCGGCGAGGTACTGCGCGGCGACGGTGACGAGTACGAGGCCGAGCAGGACGGTGTTGACGATCGAGCCGCTGCCGATGTCCAGATAACTGACGCCGTACCGCCATTGCAGGTCCGCCAGGGTCTCGGTCGACCCCAGCGGTCCGCCGTCGGTCATCACGCGCACCTGGTCGAAGACACGGAGCGCGTCACGGGTGGCGATGATCAGGGCGAACATGGTCGACGGCCCGAGCGCCGGCCAGGTGATGTGCCAGAACCTGTGCCAGGGACCGGCGCCGTCCAGCCGGCCGGCCTCGTGCAGATGCTGCGGCACACTGGACAGGCCGGCGAGGAACATCACCATCGACGAGCCGATACCCGCCCAGCTGCCGATCACGGCGATGGCCGGCAGCGCGAGCGTGGTGGAGTGGAGCCAGTCGGTGGCGCCGGTCAGCCGCCCGAAGGTGGCGTCGACCAGCCCCGTGTCGGGGTAGAACAGCCAGCGCCACACCACCGACATCGCCGCCATCGTCGCGATCGTCGGCAGAAAGTACACCGTGCGCCACAGCCCACCCCAGCGGGGCAGGGCGTGGATACCGAGCGCCGCGAGCAGACTGAGGCCGACGATCACCGGCACCGTCAGCACGGCGTACAGCAGGGTGTTGACCGTGGCCTGCTGCAGCTCGGGGGAGGTCAGGATGCGGTCCCAGTTGCGCAGCCCGACGAACTGGACCGAGCGGGTG
The DNA here is from genome assembly GCF_053601275.1 of Streptomyces sp. NPDC004752. Lineage (NCBI taxonomy): Bacteria > Bacillati > Actinomycetota > Actinomycetes > Kitasatosporales > Streptomycetaceae > Streptomyces > Streptomyces sp. NPDC004752. Next base: position 36,540 of record NZ_JBSGBN010000079.1, read on the forward strand.
AGCGGTTGGTAGTCGAACAGGGTCAGCACCATCACCGTGCTCAGCGGCACGATGAAGAAGATCATGAGGAAGCTCGCGGCCGGGGTCACCAGCAGCGCGGGTACATGCCGCCGCGGGACCCGCAGTCGCCGCGGGGCCAAGGTGTCGAGAGTTGCGGTCATGAGCAGCGCACCCCGTCGGCGGTGAAGTGGTGCAGATCGGACCGCCGTACGTGCAGCGCGATCTCCTCGCTCGGTCGGATGTCCGCCGGTACCCGCATCCGGGCGCTCTGGCCGTCGATGTCGAGGTGGACGAGGCGGTCGCGTCCGCGTAGTTCGCTCATGAGGACCTGACCGCGCAGGTCGATGTCGTCCCCGCCGCCCGTGCCGATCCGCAGGTGGTCCGTCCGGCAGCCGACGGTGGCGGCTCCGGGCACCGCGTGGGTCGCGAACGGTCCTCCGGCGGTGAAGAGGTTCATCCCGTCGAGGAAGGTGGCCACGAAGGTCGTCGCCGGCGTGCGGTAGACGTCCTCGGGGGGTCCGGCCTGTTCGATGCGGCCCGCGCGCATGACGACCAGCTGGTCGGCGAGGGCGAGGGCCTCGACCTGATCGTGCGTGACGAACACGACCGTCATGCCCAGGCGCCGCTGCAATGTGGCGAGTTCGGTGCGCATGGTGTCCCGCAGCGCCGCGTCGAGGTTCGAGAAGGGCTCGTCCATGACGAGCACCGCGGGGTCGCGGACCAGGGCGCGGCCGATGCCGACCCGCTGCCGCTGCCCGCCGGACAGCTCGGACGGCCTGCGGTCGAGCAGCCCGTCCAGACGCATCAGTTCGGCGGCCCGCAGGGCGCGTTCGCGGCGGGTGGCCCGGTCGACCCGCCGCATCCGCAGCGGGAACTCGATATTGCCGAGGACGGTCTTGTTCGGGTACAGGGCGTAGTTCTGGAAGGCCATCGCCACACCGCGGTCCTCGGCGGCGACCTCGGTGACATCGGTGTCGCCGATCTCGATCCGGCCCGAGGTGAGTGTTTCAAGACCGGCGATGCAGCGCAGCAGGGTGGTCTTGCCGCAGCCGCTCGGCCCGAGCAGCACCGTGATGGATCCGGCGGGAACGGCGAGGTCGACGTGGCTGAGGGCGTCGGTCTCGGCGCGGTCGAACCGCTTGGTGGCCGCGGAGACCCGCACCGCCGACGGTGTCGGCGCCGCGAGGTCGCCGACGGCCGCCGGGGACGCGGTCCGGCGGGTGACTCTGGCCGGTGACTTCAGTTCCATGTCACGCACCGTCTTCCCACGGTCGGCCCAGCACGAAGACACAGTCCCCGAGGCCCGTGCGGGCGGGGATGCGCCGTGCGAGCACGACACCGTCGCAGGGGGACACCACGGGCTCGGGCTCCCGCCACGGCGCGGTGGTGTAGCGGATCAGCCCGACGACCTGACCCTGACTGACCTGGTCCCCGAGCGACACCAGAGGCTCGAACAGACCGCGTTCGGTGGAGCCGGCGTAGATGTACTCGTGTGCCGGTGTCCGGTGCAGCATCGTCGTCGCGGCGGGCGGTTCGGTGGTGAGCGGCGTCCGCAACAGGCCGACGTGGTGCAGCAGTCGCAGCACGCCGTGCTCGGCGAGCCCGACCTCCTCGCGTCCGACCGACGCGCCACCGCCCAGCTCCGTGGACAGATGGAACACGCCTGTGCGTCGGCAGGCGCCGATCAGCGCGGCATCGCCGCCGGTGGAATGATCGATGATCATCGAGTGGGGCATGCCGAACGCCCTCAGCATGTCCAGGGAGCGGGCGAACCTGTCCGAGTCGTCCGAGCGCGCGACCACGGCGACGGGGAGGTACTCAAGTGATTTGCCGCCCGAGTGCAGGTCGAAGGCGAATTGCACGCGGGGCAGGATGTGGCTCTCGATGAAGTGGGCGATCATCGCCGTGGGTTGGCCGTCGGGCCGGCCCGGGAAGTTGCGGTTGAGGTTGCCGCCGTCGAGCGGGGAGGTCCGCTGGTCCGCCGCCACAGCGGGTGCGTTGGCGGCGGGAAGGACGATGAGCCGGCCGGTGAGATCGGTGGCCCGCAGCCGCTGGAGCAGCCGCATCAGCACCACTTGACCCTCGTACTCGTTTCCGTGGTTGCCGGCCATGAGCAGCACGGTGGGACCGTCTCCGTTGCGCAGCGACACGATCGGGATGCCCGTGTAGCCGTAGCCGGCGTCGCCGTCGGATGTGGTGTGCACGGCGAGCGGAAGCCGCAGGTAGCCGCGTGCCTCGCCGTCGGAGTCCAGGTCGATGTCGGTGAAGATCCGGGTGGGTGCGGTGGTCATCGTTCACTCCTCGTCGAGTCGGTCTGCGCGGCGATGGCCGCCTTGCGCCGCTGGGCCTCGCCGACGACCTCGTCGTAGAAGGCGGACGCGGTCGGGTCGAAGTCCGCGGTGGGTCGCGGTTCCGGGCGGAAGTGCCCGTGGCGGTCGGTGCCGCGGACCAGCGTGGCGCTGTCCTGGAAGCCGGTGGTCTGCCGGACATGGGCGGCGACGTACCGGATGGTGATCCCGCACCGCCGCACATCCGATGGGTTCGGCAGGGAGCCGTGCACCAGCATCGTGTGATGCAGCGAGAACTCGCCCGGCTCCAGTTCGAGGTCGACGGCCGTCGCCTCGTCGACGTCGACCTGGACCTCCTGACCGCGGCTGGCCATGTTGTCGGCGGCGAACGTGTCGGTGTGCCGCAGCTGGCCCGCGGTGTGGGTGCCGGGGACGACACGCAGGCAGCCGTTCCGCCGGTTGCTCGGGGTCAGCGCCACCCAGGCGGTGACGACGCTCGGCTCGGACAGCCCCCAGTAGGTGGCGTCCTGGTGCCAGGCGAGGAAGCCCGGATCGTGCGGCTTCTTGTCGAAGTGGCCGGTCGCCCAGGCCAGGATGTCGGGGCCGAGAACGTCCTCGACGGCGTCGAGGATCCGCGGCTCGCGCATCAGCTCGTTGAGCCACGTCATGAGCAGGTGGGGCTTGACCTTGGCGCCCGTCCACAGGCCGGGACGGTCGGCCTCAAGCCGGTCCATCCGGTCGAGATAGCCGGCCGCGACGTCGGCGTCGAATGCGCGGATCGGACATACGTAGCCGTCGGTCCGGTAGCCCTGCACCTGTGTATCGGTGAGTATCTTGGTCATCCTTCGGGGCTCCTCGGTGATCACTGGTGAAAGGCGTGGCGGATCGCGGTGAGGCCGCGCTCCAGGGCGGCGCGGTCGGGGGGTGCGCCGACACCGAACCGGACCGCCTCGGGGGCGGAGTCGGCGCCGACGTAGAAGGTGCCGCTGGTGCCGATGGACGCGCCCGCGGCGAGCGCGGCGGCCGCGATGTCCTCGGCGGTACGGCCCGCGGGTACGGGCACCCAGACGTGCAGTGTCTCGGGGCTTGTGCGGTAGTCGATCCCGGGCAGGGCGGCCGCCACCAGTTCGTGCCGGGCGCGGGTCTCGTCCCGGACCGCGTCGATGATCGCGGTGGCCCCGCCGTCCTCGACGAGACGGCTCGCCACGGCGCCGTTGATCGGCGCGACCATCCAGTAGGTGCTGCGGACGCCGGGCCAGAAGCGTGCCTTGGCGGACTCCTCGTCCGGCGCGACGACATAGGCGACCTTCAGCCCGGCCGCGATGCTCTTGGCGGTGCCGAGCACGTACCAGGACAGTTCCGGCAGGTACGCCGACAGCGGCAGGGGCGCGTTGGTGGGCAGGAGGCTGTAGATGTCGTCCTCGATCACGGACACACCGTGCCGACGGCACACGTCGGCGATCGCGCGGCGCCGCTCGACGCTCATGGTGACGGTGGTGGGGTTCTGCAGCGTCGGCATGGTGTACAGCGCGGCGGGCCGTCGGGTGCGGCAGATGTGCTCGAACGCGTCCGGATCGATCCCCTCGCCGTCCATCGACACGGGAGCGAGGTCGATGCCGAGGGCCGAGACGAACGTGCGGATCGTCGGGTAGGTCAGGTCCTCGACGGCGAGCACACCGCCGCGGGGAACCAGCCGCGAGAGCAGGTGGGTGAGGATGCTCTGGGTGCCGTTGGCGACGACGACCCGCTCCGGGGCCGGTGTCGTCCCCAGACGCTGCCCGGTGAACGCGGCACCCGCGGCCCGATCGCGGTCCGAGCCGCGGTACTGGTGTGCGCCGATCAGACGAGTCGGCGACCGCCGCGCGAACTCGGCTTCGAGGGCCGCCCCGTACCGTGCGTCGAACACCTCCGGGACGTCGGGCGGCAGGTTGCCGCTCATGAAGACGGGGCTCTCACGGCGGCGCAGGTCGTCGGGGTTGTGGTCGGAGGCGATGAGTGAGGTCATGAGGCGTTGGCTCCTTGGGATCGGAGGGCCCGGGCGATGGTGAGGTCGGTGAGCCGCCGGAAGAAGACCGGGACCGGTGCGGTCGGACAGGGCCTGCCTGACGAGCGCGCGAAGCGCGCCGTGGATGGTCGCTGTCCGTGCTGTCCGTGCTGTCTGTGCAGCGCGTGCTGTCCGTGCTGTCCGCGGCGGTGGCGGAAACCAGCGGGTTCCTGTCGCGACGGCCGGTGCGTCCGCGCCGTGACGATCGTCGAGGCATCGGCGAACCGGGCGGCGGGGCGGTTGCTCAGGTGTCCCAGTCGTTGAGGATGTCGGCCATGAGCCGCAGCCCGTGGCGCAGTTGTGCCTCCCCGACGGCGAAGCTCAGCCGCACATGTCCGGGCGCGCCGAACGACGTGCCCGGAACGGTGACGACTCCGGCGCTCAGCAGCCGCTCTGCCACCGCGATGTCGTCGGGGTCGAACCGGCGGACGTCGGGGAAGATGTAGAACGCGCCGTCAGGGGGTGTCCGGAACAGGCCGAGTGGTTCCAGAACGGATGCGCACAGGCTCAGTCGGTGGCGGAGGACCGCGCGGAAGTCGGCGGTGACGTCCGGCCCGGTGAGCGCGGCGAGCGCGGCGGCCTGTGCGACGCGGCTGACATTGGACGTCGTGTGGGACTGGACGGCGGTCGCGGCGTCGATGATGGGCTTCGGGCCGGACATCCAGCCGACCCGCCAGCCGGTCATGGCGTAGGACTTGGAGACACTGCCGACCGTGACGAGCCGGTCGGCCGTCCCCGGATCGATGCGGCTCGGTGCCGGGACGGGGCGGAAGGCGAGGTCGACATAGGTCTCGTCCGACACGATCCAGATGCCGTGCTCGGCCGCCCATGCCAGGAGGGCGCGCAGCTCCGACTCGTCGTGGACGAGGCCGGTGGGGTTGTTCGGTGAGCACAGCACCATCGCTCGCGTCGACGGCGTCCGGGCCGCCTCCAAGTCGTCCGGGGTCACCTTCAGCTCGCCGGTGGACGGCCGGACGACAACCGGACGACCGCCGGCGAGCCGGACCGAGGAGGGGAAGGTCACCCAGTAAGGCGCCGGTATCAGGACCTCGTCGCCCGGTTCGAGCAGGGCCATGAACGTATTGAACAGGGCCTGCTTCGCTCCATTGGTGACCTGCACCCTTGAGCCGTCGAGGGGCGTCGCGGCCCGGAGGGAGAGCCGCTCCGCGATCGCCTGACGCAGGGGGTCGTCTCCGCTCGTCGGCCCGTAGTGGTGGTTCTTCGGCTCGGACGCGGCGTCGATGGCTGCGGTGACGATGTGAGCGGGGGTCGGCAGGTCGAGTTCGCCCGCCGAGAAGTCGAAGACTTCGGTGCCCGCACGGCGTAGCCTCGCGGCGCGTTGGCGCAGTGCGGCGGTCGGCGACAGCGTGACCACAGGTCTATTCCTCGTTTCCGGAGTCGGTCGGCCGCTCGGAGGCGGCGGGCACGGCAAGGCCCTGATGTGTGGAACCTCCGTGCTGGGGTGGTGTCCGGTGTGCCGATACGCCGCCCAGGAGGTAGGAGCGACTCCCGATCCGGCGCACGCTGACGGACGCGCCGCCTCGCCGGATCGTCTGCTCGTCCACGCGCGGTTCGGGGCCGTCGGCGACATCGCGCAGCGACTCGGTCAGGACACGACCGTCGACGTCGTCGAGCGGCGCTCCGGTGACGAGGGTGTGAGCGGTGGCGGCGATGTCGGCCGGTCCCGCGGGTTCGGCGCGCCGGGTGCGGGACTTGAAGGCCGGTCCATGCAGGATCAGCGGAATCCGCATGTCAGCCGGGTGGACGGTGCCGTGCACGCCGCTGTACGGCCGGGCTCCGGAGGCCCGCGCGTGCAGGGCGCGGGCCGGCGGGTCCTGGGGTCCGAGCTGGTCGGTCGGATCGGCTCGCATGGTGATGATCAGGTCCGGCGCGAACGGCGAGTCCTCGCTCACGGCCAGCGACAGCGGGAATGCCTCGTCGGGGCAGTAGGCGTCCGCGCAGAACAAGGGTCCCGCCCACGGCTCCCGGGCGATCCGGGCCGCCATGTCCGCTCGGGGGCGCTGCGCCGTGCCGGGCTCGAAGTAGCCGAAGATGACGCCGCCGTTGTACGTGGGCACGAATCCGTTCGGGGTCAGGCCGCAGCGTTCGGCGATCCGGTCCAGCGTCTCGGTCAGCTCCAGCGACTCGATCGTCTCGCAGAAGCCGTGGTCGGCGGTGAGGATCAGATTGCACTCCCGTCCGGTGTCGAGCACGGCGGTGTGCAGGGTGTGTACGGCCCGGTCGACCCGTCGGATCGCCTCGGCGCTGGTCGTCGATGTCAGCCCGGTGGTGTGGTGGGCGGTGTCGGGTTGCCCGGACCAGAAGATCAGCAGGTCGGGGGCCTGTCTTGTGATCGAGACGACCCCCGCGGCGACGGCCCATTCCAGCGCTTCGTCGTCGGACGCGGGTCGCGGCCCGAGGTCCTCGATCGCGGCTCTGACGTCGGAGGGAACGCAGCGGTGGACCTCCTTGTCGGGACCGACCGAGGCGATCCTGGTTCCGTGCCCGGCGTCGCTGCCGGGATTGAGCAGATAGGTGCACCCGGCTGAGCCGTTGCCGATGACCACGGTCCTGTGGCCCGACCTGCTGAGCCGTTCTGCGACGGACTCCTGCGGCATGGCCCCGGCGCCACGCAACCGGCGCACGTCATCAGCGTTCCCCGTGTCGATGTGACCCACCTCGGGATGCCACACCCGATTTCCGAAGACCCCGGTACGTCCGGGGTGGCATCCCGTCGCCAGCGTCGCGGCGTTGGCCCGGGTCAACGAGGGGAAGGCGGCGACCGCATGGTCGTAGGAGCAGCCCTCGTCGGCCAATCGCGACAGGAACGGGGTCGTGGAAGCACTCAGAGCGGCCGGCCGAAGGCCGTCGATGACCGCTATTAGGGTGAGTGGTGTGGCAGGAATCTTTCTCTCCTTCCTCGGGGGCCACCGCGGGGAAACCGCTCTGTGTGGCCATCCAGCTCAGGGGTCGTGCGCACTGCCGCCGACCTGTGCTGGCGGCACCAGGCTGGGAGTCGGGGATGGCGTGTGGGCCACCCCCGGGTTACCGAAGGATGAACTATCCAGATCATCCTGGAACGTGGGATGGATCATCCATCCCGTGCTAGTGTCCTGGCCGCACCGACAGTCGATCCGTGTTCACGAGACGAAACGAGGTCCCGTGGTTTCAGCCAAGTCATCCCTGGTGAGTGGCGAATTCGTCACCCGCGCTCAAGCCGCGCTGCCCAATCTGGGTGCCACGGACAAGCGGGTCATCGAGCTGATCCTCAGTGATCCTGAAGCGGTGGTGCGCGGCTCGGTGACCGAGCTGGCCCAGAAGGCGGGCGTCGCGCAGTCCTCAGCGGTCCGTGCCTGCCAACGCATCGGGTATCGGGGCTATCAGGACGTCAAGCTCGCGATCACCCGCGATCTCGCCCAGCAGGACGAGCAGGAGCAGGAGCTCGCCCACGAAGAGGGAATAGACAGCCGGACACCGGTCGGCGACATCCTCGACCGTGTCCTGCGCCGCAGCGGCAGGGCCCTGGTCGACGCGACCCAGACCGTGGACCCCGAGCTGCTGTCACTCACCATCGATCGCATAGCGGCGGCCGGCCGTGTCCTCGTCGTCGGGAACGGAACCTCCGCGGCACCGGCCCACGATGCCGCCTACCGGCTCTCCGCGCTCGGCCTCGTGACGATGTTTCCCACCGATGTGATGGCTCAGCATCTGGCCGCACGGCACCTCGACGCATCCTGTGTATGCCTGGTCATCAGCCACACGGGGGCCAGCCGTG
>NZ_JBSGBN010000080.1:0-44188 GCF_053601275.1 Streptomyces sp. NPDC004752
GCCCCGGGGCTGCCCCGGCGATCGTGACGTCGTTGTCGTCGGCCCGGACACCGCGACCGGTCATGAGGTCACCGGCTGGGCCGGGGCCGGAGCCGGGGTGGCGGCACGGGCGCGGTCGGCGATCTCGGCGCCGCGCGCGAACCAGATCCCCTCGTCGGCGCGCACCGTCGCCAGGAAGCGTTCCAGCATGCGCAGCCGTCCGGGCCGGCCGATGATCTGCGGATGGACGGTCAGGACGGCGAGTCCGCCCCGGTCGTGGATGGCGTTGCACTCCTCCTGCCACAGCTCGGCGACCTCGCGGGCGGAGCGGATCGTCCGGTCCCAGCTGGAGGCGTCGAACCAGAAGTGGGGGGCGTCGTCGAGGATCCAGTGCACCGGGAGCTCGACGATCTGGTGCGCCGGGTGCCGGTAGGGCACGGTCGCGTCCATCAGATTGGAAGCGTAATCAAACCCATGCTCGATCAGCAGGTCCAGGGTGTTCGGGCTGATGTCCCAGGAGGGCGACCGGTAGCCGTGGATCCGAGGAGCGAAGCGGCGCAGCGCGTCCAGTCCGCGGCCCAGCTCGTCGGCCTCCTCGTCGCGGCTCATCAGGTGCGGGGAGCGGTGCGTGAACCCGTGATGTCCCAGTTCGTGGCCCCGTGCGACGATGGACTCCACGGCGCGCGGGTGACGTTCCGCATCGCCTCCACAGACGAAGAACGTCGCCGGCACATCCAGGCGGGACAGTATGTCGAGAATTTCCGGTAGCGCCCGTTCCACGCCGTACCGGGCCTGGGACAGCACTCCGGGCCGTGCCGCATTGGCCGGGTCTTCGGCGAGCCAGAGTTCCTCAGCGTCGAAATCGACGGTCAGCGCCATCGCGGCGCGGCTGCCAGGCGGCCACATAAGAAATTCCTCTCGCTCTGCGTGAACCATGTGCAGATTCGAGGAACACACTAATGCCCGGACTGGTTGCGGGAACTCCGTAATCTTACGTACGGGCAGCCGCGGGCCGTCCGGTACACGGCCCGGAGGGAAACGCCGGTAGGGGGCGTACGTAAAGATACGTATATGGCCCCGGTGCGGGATTTGCCACTCTACGGACATCCCCATGAACCCCCGTTGAAGCAACGGCGACGGAGAGCGACCATGCCGGTGTCCCCATCCACGAATCAGCAGCCTCGGGCTCAGCTCACGAGAGTCCTGCGGCTTCCCGCGATCGTCCTGTTCGGCCTGACCTACATGTCCCCGGTGGCGGTCTTCACCACCTACGGGATCGTCGACGAGCAGACCCGCGGCCACCTCCCGGCGGCCTATGTGCTGGCCCTCGCGGTCATGATGCTGACGGCGCACAGCTACGGCCGAATGGTCCGCGCCTTCCCCGAGGCGGGGTCGGCCTACAAATACGCGCAACGAGCCTTCGGCGGGCACGTCGGATTTCTCACCGGCTGGGCCCTGATGCTGGACTATCTTTTCCTGCCGATGATTTCCTTCCTGCTCGCCGGAATTTATTTGCATGCGCAGTTCCCGGCGATTCCCCAGCAGGTGTGGAGTATCGGACTTCTACTGATCGTCCTGGTCTTCAATATCCTCGGCGTGAAATTCCTGAGCCGGGTGACCGCGGTCATCATGGGAGCCACGGCGGTCCTGCTGTTCCTCTTCATCCTCCTGGCCGGCACGAAGACCCAGGCTTCGCCTGGCCAGATGTTCGACTCCTTTGTACCGGGGTCGGGCCAGTGGTCCCTGCTCACCGGGGGCGCGGCGATCCTCGCGCTGGGCTTCCTGGGCTTCGACGCGGTGTCGACGCTCGCCGAGGAGGCCCACGATCCCCGGCGGACCGTGCCGCTGGGCATCCTGCTGACCACGGTGATCGGCGGTCTGCTGTTCGTGCTGGTGGCCTGGCTCGGCGAGCTGGTGCGGCCGGGCGGCGGCTTCGCCGACCCCGACTCCGCGGGTGCCGAGCTGATGAGGTCGGTCGGCGGCGCGGCCCTGGCCACCGCGTTCACCTTCATCTACGTGCTGAACTGCTTCGGGTCCGCGATGGTCTCGCAGGCCAGCGTCGCCCGGATCATCTTCTCCATGGGCCGCGACGGTGTGCTGCCGCGCCGCCCGTTCGGCAATCTGCACCCGCGCTTCCGCACCCCCGTGGGGCCGCTGGTGCTGGTGTCTCTGGTGGCCGTGCTGTCGGCGGTGCTGAGCCTGGACGACGCGGTGGTCATGGTCAACTTCGGCGCCCTGGCCGCGTTCTCCATGGTCAACCTCAGCGTGATCAAGCACTATCTGTACCGTCGCGGCCCCATCACGCCGCTGTCCTGGCTCCTGGACGGCCTGCTGCCGGCGCTCGGCTTCCTCAGCACGGTCTGGCTGTGGACCAGTCTGACCGGTACGACGTTCACGGTGGGCCTGATCTGGATGGCGGCGGGCATCGTCCTGCTGGCCGTGATCACCCGGGGCTTCACCCGCAGACCGCCGGAGCTGCGGATGGACGAGGGCGAGATCGACGCGGAGGCGGGGGCGGACGCGGAGGCGGAGGCCGATGTCGACACCGTCGGCGGCACGGGCGCCGACGCCCCCGCCGGGGACACCCCGCACGCCCCCCGCGCGGACCGCACCGGCCCACTCGCCTGATCCCGTACGCCACTTGATGCCGTACGCCACTTGATGCCGTACGCCACTTGATCCCGTACGTCGCCAGATGCCGTACACGCCGAATCCCGTACGTCGCCTGGATGCCGCACGTCATCAGATCCCGTACGCCCCCTTCCCGGAACGGAAGAGCCACACCCATGAGCAACAGCCTGTTCGACCCCCTCACTCTGCGTTCCCTCACCATCCCCAACCGGATCTGGATGGCGGCGATGTGCCAGTACAGCGCGGCACCCGAGGGCCTTGGAACCGGCGCCCCCGACGACTGGCACTTCGCGCACCTCGCCTCCCGCGCCGCCGGCGGGGCCGGGCTGATCCTCACCGAGGCCACGGCGGTGACGCCCGAGGGCCGTATCACCCCCTACGACCTCGGCCTCTGGAACGACGAGCAGGCCCGGGCGTTCCGCCGGATCACCGCCTTCCTCAAGGCCCGGGGCACGGTGCCCGGCATCCAGCTCGGACAGGCCGGCCGCAAGGCGTCCACCGAGCGCACCTGGGTCGACGACGGCGCCCCCATCCCACCGGGCCACGGCCACGGCTGGACCCCGGTCGCCCCGAGCCCGATCGCCTTCGACGAGGCGTCGACCGTGCCCCGGGAGCTGAGTGTGCCGGAGATCAGGGGACTGGTGGTGGCGTTCGCCGACGCGGCCCGAAGGGCGCTGGACGCCGGGTTCGAGGTCGTGGAGATCCACGGCGCCCACGGCTACCTCCTCCACCAGTTCCTCTCCCCGGTCAGCAACCACCGCACCGACGCGTACGGCGGCTCGTTCGACAACCGCGCCAGGTTCGTCCTTGAGGTGACGGACGCCGTGCGCGCGGTGTGGCCGGAGCACCTGCCCGTGCTCTTCCGGGTCTCGGCGACCGACTGGCTCCAGGAGAGCGGCCGACCGGAGCCGGGGTGGACGGCGGACGACACCGTGCGTCTGGCGCGGGAGCTGCGCGCCCACGGGGTGGATCTGCTCGACGTGTCCACCGGTGGCAACCTCCCCGACGCGGATATCTCCGACTCTCCCGACTACCAGGTGCCGTATGCCGAGCGGGCGCGCGCCGAGGCCGGCATCCCGGTCGCCGCGGTCGGCCGGATCACCGCGCCGCGGCAGGCCGACGCCATCATCGCGAGCGGGCGGGCGGACGCCGTGCTGCTCGGCCGGGAACTGCTCCGCGACCCCTACTGGCCGCGCCGGGCGGCCCGTGAGCTGGGCGGCGAGGTGACCACCCCGGTGCAGTACCTGGCGGCCTCGTAGCAGGCGGCTGCCCGCGCCGCCGGACGGCGCCCGGGCAGGACATCACCGTCCGTTCCCAGCGCCTTGCCGAGCTCCAGGCGATCTCTGACGGTCCTCGCCCTTTCTACGTCTCGTAGTAGTTTGGACCGGCCGGTGAGAGCCCGGTGAGAGCCCTGTCGGGCGGAGGGGACAGCCGAGCAGAGGGAGGTGTCGGCGTGACGGGCGGCAGAGAGTCCGGGAGACGTGCGCGCGGGGAGCTGGAGGGCGAGGTGCTGGCGGCTCTGTGGGCGGCCGGCGGGCCGGCGACGGCGGCAGTGGTGCATGAGCACCTGGGTGGGGACACGGCGTACACCACGGTGCTGACGATCCTGACCCGGCTGTGCGAGAAGGGGCTGGTGACCCGGCGGAAGGAGGGGCGCAGCCACCTGTACGCGCCCGTGCACGACCAGCCGGGGCTTGCGGCGGCGGGGATGCACTCGCTGCTGGACGAGGGCGGGGACCGTGCGACGGTGCTGGCCCGGTTCGTGTCGGACCTGTCCCCGGAGGACGAGCGGCTGCTGGAGCAGCTGCTGCACGGTGACGGCCCCGGGCGGGGGTAGGAGTGTGTACTGGCCGGTGCCGCAGCGTGCACGGGTGCTGCTGACCCCGCCGGTGCCCCGCTGCAACGGTGCGATGGTGACCTTCGCGGTGCTGATGGCAGCAAGCGGGTCAGCGGGCCGGGGTGTGCCGGTCGTCCGGGTCCCGGGACTGGTCCGGCTCCGTGGCCCGGCGGCGCAGCAGGTGGCGTACGACCACGAGGGCGAGGGCAACGCCGGCCGCGGTGAGCACGTACAGCTCGTACCGCTGGACGGCCGGGTACAGGGTGCCGATGTGGTCTCCGGCGAGGGCGCCGAGAGTCACCCAGAGGCCCACCCACAGCGCGGCCCCCAGGGCGTTGAAGGCGAGGAACCGGCGCCAGGGCATCTCACTCAGTCCGGCGACGATGCCGTTGGCCTGGCGCAGGCCCTCGATGAAGCGGGCGACCGTGATGACCTTGCCGCCGTTGCGGGCGAAGAACGCCTCCGCCTTGGCGACCCGGGCCGGAGTGAGCAGTACGTAGCGGCCGTAGCGTGTCACGAGGCGGTGGCCGCCGTAACGGCCGATGACATAGCCGATGTTGTCGCCGCAGACGGCGGCGAGGAAGGCGATCACGGCGACCGCGACGACGTTCAACTGCCCCGCTCCCGCGTACACGGCGGCGGCGATCAGCACTGTTTCCCCGGGAACCGGCACACCGAAGTCCTCCAGGAAGAGCAGGCCGCCGACCGCCGCGTAGCCCCAGTGATTGAGCAGCGGTGCAAGGTCGGCGAAGACCCCGGGCAGAGGAGGCGGTGCGGTCATCACGGATCACCTCTCCAGCCGAGGCTACCGGGCGGGCTGCGCGACGGCTCCGGTCAACAGCGGTCGCAGGGCGCCACGGCTCAGGGCCGCGACCAGCGGGGTGGCCCAGCGGCGCAGCGCCAGGCCGGTCAGATGGGCGACGGGGAGAGCGAGCAGGACGGAGCCGAGGACGTCGTGGGGGTAGTGGGCGCCGACATAGAGCCGGGTGAAGCCCTCCACCACGGCGAAGCCGGCGGCGATGGCGCTCAGCCGGCGGTCGAGCAGAAAGAGCGCGGCCACGGCCGCGGCGGCGACGGTGGCGTGACCGCTGGGGAAGGCGTAGTCGGAGCGTGTGGGGCAGGCGTCGACGAGATAGGCGTGGGGCATCGACCGGCACGGCCGCGCCTCGGCAACGATCTTCTTGACCACCTCGGCGACGGCGAAGGCGGTCACGACGGCGACCGGCGCGGCCAGCGCGACGGTCATCGCCTCCGTAGCGCGGCGGCGCGCCGACCACCAGCCCGCGAGCGTGAGGACCGCGAAGACGCCCAGGCCGAGGTTGGTCCACAGCTCCAGTGGGGTGTTGAGCCACTTGGTGTCGCGGGCGAAGTCCGTGACGGAGGTGAACAGGGAGCCGTCGATACCGGATCCGTCGAAGGCGGGCTGGACGGCGGCCGGCAAGGTCATAGGCGGATGTCCTTACAGGCGAACGCGCGGCGGCGCGGAACAGCCCGCGCTGTCGGTCAGACCTACGCCTCGATGAATGAGTGGTGACGCCGGGGCGAGGCGAAGGTGACCACAGAGCCAAGCTACTACATGTTGTAGGAGTTTCTGTCCGGCAAGTCTTCGCATCCCGCCGCCCCCCCCGCCGCCATCCCCGAGCTTCTACATCATGTAGTAGTTTTCGTTGTCGGTGCCCACCGCAATCGCCCGGCCGGACAGGGCGTGGCTTCGGTCTGCCCACGGCACTGCCGTCACCCGGGCATGCCCGGCCGGGCGCACATCCCGTCAGGAGGCTGATCGACCGTGCCCCAACGCGACGACCTGGTGCCGGAGCCGGTGCCCTCGCCCTCCGCCGCGCCGCTACGGAACTCAGGGCCCCGGCGGATCGCGATCATCTCCGCGAGTGTCGGCGCGGGCCACGACGGCGCGGCCGCGGGGCTCGCCGACCGGCTGACCGCGCACGGGTACCTGGTGGACCGGCACGATTTCCTCGAACTGCTGCCCGCCGGTACCGGAAGGCTGCTGTGCGGCGCCTACCACCGCCTGCTGACCTGGGCACCGGCCGGCTACCAACGCCTCTACCAGGCCACCGAGAACGCGGCGCGCCCCGGCGCGGTGTGGCGGTCGCTGTTCCGCGGCGCCGAGCGGCGCATGCTGGGGATACTCCGGGCGGAGACGTGCGCGGTCGTCTCGACCTACCCGGGGGCCAGCCAGGTTCTCGGCGCGCTGCGGCAGCGTGGCCTGCTGACGGTTCCGGCCTTCACCTATCTGACCGACTTCTCCGTCCACGCCCTGTGGGTCTCGCCCGGCATGGACGCGCATCTCGCCGTGCACGCGATACCGGCCGCTCAGGCGCACGCGCAGGGCGCGGCCGGTGTCACCGTCGCCGGTCCGGTCACCGATCCACGCTTCGCTCCCGCGACCGCCGGGCAACGGTCCGACGCCCGTGCCCGGTTCGGTCTGCCCGCGCGGGTACCGCTCGCCCTGCTGGTCGCGGGCTCGTGGGGAGTCGGTTCGGTGCGGCGGGCCGCTGCCGAGATACGGGAGACCGGGGTCGCGGTGCCCGTGGTGGTGTGCGGGCGCAACCAGGCCCTGGTCGAGCGGTTGCGCCGGGACGGGATCGAGCACGCCTTCGGCTGGGTCGACGACATGCCCGGCCTGATGCACGCCTGCGACGTCCTGGTGCAGAACGCCGGCGGGCTGACCTCGTTGGAGGCGTTCGCCGCCGGGCTGCCGGTGGCCGGCTACCGCTGCATCCCCGGCCATGGCCACACCAACGCCGCCGCCCTGGAAGAGGCAGGGCTCGCAACCTGGATCCGCGATCCGGCAGACCTCGCCCCGGTACTCGCCGAACTCCTCCACGGACCGCGCGGCCGGGCTCAGCGCGCGGCAGGACTCGCCCTGCACCGATCCGCCCCCGGACCCGTGCCCGCCATCGCCGCAAGATCCAGGACACAGCCTGCTCCAGACGCACAGTCGGCGACGACGCGCCCCCTGGCCGGGCGGCGGCTCACCCTGACGATGGCGACCGCGGCGGCCACGGTCGCCCTCGGCGTCGCCGCCCCGCTCGCCTACGCCTACACCGAAACACCCGCCCGCTTCACCGCTGTCGCCCACTACCTGGACGGAGACGGACGATGAGGCCGACCCGTCCCGCACTTCTCGCCGCCGCTGCTGTCCTGCCCACGCTCGCCGCCCTGCACGCCGCCCCCGTGATGTCCACCTTCGGGCCGCTGCGCAACAAGGTCATGCCCCGCCTGGCCGGCCAAGGCCGACCGGACCGCGTCGCCCTCACCTTCGACGACGGCCCCGACCGCCTCTCCACCCCGTACTTCCTCCGTCTCCTCGAAGCACGCGGGATCCACGCCACCTTCTTCGTGCTCGGCTCGATGCTGGTCCGCTCGCCCGGGCCGGCGAAGGAGATGGCCGCCGCCGGACACGAGATCGCCGTCCACGGCTGGCACCACCGCCCCCTGCTCCTGCGCGGCCCCCGGGCCACCCACGACGACCTCGCCCGCGCCCGCGACGCCGTCACCGATCTCACCGGCCGGCCGCCGACGCGCTTCCGGCCCCCGTACGGGGTGATGACCACCGCCGCCCATCTGGCCTGCCGTCACCTCGGGTTGACCCCCGTACTGTGGACCTGCTGGGGCGAGGACTGGCGCAAGAAGGCCACTCCACGCTCAGTCCACGACACCGTCCTACGGGACCTGCGCGGCGGCGGAACCATCCTGCTGCACGACTCCGACTGCACCTCCGCCACCGGTTCCTGGCGCACCACCCTCGGCGCGCTGCCCCACATCCTCGACACCTGCCAGGCACGCGGCTGGCAGGTCGGTTCCCTCCAAGAGCACGGCATCTTTGGCGATCGCACCGACCGCCGACCGCTGGAGCACCGCACCGTTACACGGTGACCCGGCCGATCCCGCCGACGACCGCGACCAGCAACGGCTCTCCCGCATCACCGAGTTCGCGGTCACGCTCGGCCGCGCCCTTGGTCCGGTCCGGACACGGTAAAGAATGAAGAAAGTTCCAAACTGAAGTCGATTGATGGTTCATCCTTCGTTCATCAACTGGGGTGAACTTTTTTCCATCCGGACTCTACGGTCGCGACATGCGACAGATGCGTGTAATGACCGTGGGCGACGTTGTCGGCCCCGAAGCGGCTGCGTGGCTCGGCGCCCGCCTGCCGGAACTCCGTGCCGAGTACGAGCTCGACTGGATCGTGGTGAACGCCGAAAACGCGGCCGTCACCGGCCCGTTGCCGTACAACGGATTCGGTACCACTCGCAAGGAGCTGGACGTCCTCATCGCCGGTGGCGCCGACGTCATCACCGGCGGGAACCACTCGTGGGACGGTCCCGAGGTCGCGGAGTCGTTCGCGTACCCGCAGGTCGTCCGCCCCCTGAACGTGCCGGAGACGCGCGGAAAGGGTGTCCTGACCATCGGTGAGGGCGACAAGACGCTGACCGTGGTGAACCTGCTGAGCCCCGGCGCGGTGGGCAAGGGATGCCTGGCCCCGAAGCCGACCGACCTGTGGGACGCGTGGACGGAGTTGGCCGAGGGCGGTCTGCTCCAGGGGACGGTCGTGGTCGACCTGCACAGCGGGTCGCCGGGGGAGAAGGCGTGGTTCTCCGGCGCCGTCGACGGGCAGGTCGCCGCGGTCGTCGGCACACACACCCACGACGGGACGAAGCTCGCACACGTGCTGCCCGGCGGCACCGGCTTCGTCGCGGAACTCGGTATGGTCGGCCGCCTGGGCTTCAGCGGGTACGGGTTCGACCCGATCCACTTCGTCAAGGAGTACCGCGGTGAGGACACCTCCTCACTGCCGCCTTTCCAGCTCGCCACCGGTGATTTCACCCTGGGCGCGGCGATCTTCGACATCGCCGACGGGCTCACCACATCGGTGATCCGCGTCGATGCCGGCTGAGCACCGTTCCTCTCCTCATTCCTCTCCTCCTCGAACCCCTCCAGAGAGCAGTCATGATGTCCATCTCCCCCGTGCGCCGATGGCGGCGACGGCTTCCGGCCGTCGCCGCGACCGCGGCAGCCGCCGCGTTGGCCCTGAGCGCGTGCTCGTCGTCGTCGACCGCGTCGAACGCGTCGAACGCCCTGAGCGATGAGATCACGATCGCGGACCACGCGATTCCGCAGTCGCTGGACCCGATGAACTCGGCGTCCTACGAGGTAACGCAGCTGACCTTCCTGTGGGGCGGCTACCTCACGAACTACTCCGACGGGAAGGACAGCGGCACCCCGCAGCTGGCCAAGTCGGTCACCGCCTCCTCCGACGGGCTGACCTGGACGGTCAAGCTGCGTTCCGGGCTGAAGTTCTCCGACGGATCCGCCCTGACCTCCAAGGACGTCGCCGCGTCGCTCGACCGGATCCTGTCGACGCCGAACGTCGCCGGTGACAACTTCATCGGCCCCGCGATGAGCAGCATCAAGAAGGTCACCGCGCCCGACGACAACACCGTCTCGCTTGCAATGAACCGTCTTTATCCGGGCATGCCGGCCGCTCTCTCGGTGCCGGAGATGGTCATCCTGCCGGCATCGGGCATCGCCAAGGGCGACAGCTTCTGGAAGCACCCCGTCTCGGCCGGCCGGTTCAAGTTCGACACCATCGACACGACCAACGGCAAGTTCACCCTCTCGGCGAACAACGACTACTACGACACCACGCCGCGCAAGGTAAAGAAGATCAACTTTGTCTCCGTCACCGACGCGGCAACACGTCTCGCGCAGCTCAAGAGCGGGCAGGTCGACTACGCTGACAACATCCCGGGGAACCTGCTGTCGCAGGTGAAGAGCCCGTTCACGCTCGATACGGCGAAGTGGAACGGCGGCCAGATGGGGCTGTCGGTCAACTTCAACAACCCCATCGCCGGTGACCAGCGTGTCCGCCAGGCGATCTCGCTCGCCGTCAACCGTCAGCAGATCGCCGACTCGGCGCTCGGCGGCGAGCGCGTCGGGCTGCCGCTCTACGGTGTCCCGTGGAACCAGGACAACAAGTCGCCGAACGTCAAGGCCACCAAGCAGGACATCGCCGCGGCGAAGGCGAAGCTCAAGGGCACCAAGTGTGAGAACGGGTGCACCATCCCGCTCGTCACCGTCACCGACTCCGCATGGCAGGTGCCGCTCGTCGCGCAGGTCGTGCAGCAGCAGCTCAAGGCCATCGGCATCCAGCTGGAGATCGAGAACACGCCCTTCACCCAGGCCGCCGACCGTCTCAAGAAGGGCGACTGGGGGCTGTTCACCCGGTGGATCGGCTACTACGAAAACACCCAGAGCTACCTCGGTGGCTACATCTACGGCGACCCGACATCGGCGAACAACGCCAACTTCTGGGGAACGCTGCCGACGAAACCTCACATGCCGGAGCTGAAGAAACTGTCGGACCAGTTGAAGACCGCCTCCCCCAGTGAGGCGCCCGGCCTGGTCGAGAAGATCAACGAGGAGTACGTGAAGGAGCTTCCGTCGATCCCGCTGACGACCCTCAGCTACGTGGGTGTGTCCCGGTTCCCGAGAGACGTCGTCCACAGCGTGGGCGCTTCGTACCTGGTCCTGCCGTAACCCGCGGGAGGGGCCCGCACCGCGGGCCCCTCCCTCTCCCTGCCACACGGCTCCTGCCGTTCCCGAGAGAAAGCACCGCAGATGTCCTCAGCAGTCTGGCCCGGTCCGGCGGCCCGCCGGACCGGTAGCCGCGCAGGCAAGCGCCTGGCCGCCACGGTGAGTCCGATCGTCCAGGCGATCGTCGTGACCCTGCTCGTCCTGATCATCACGTTCTTCCTCATCCGGACGCTGCTCGGTGACCCGGCCGTCGTCATGATCGGGGGGAACACCGGCGCGAGCCCGGAGCGGATGGCGGCGCTCCGCACCGAGCTCGGACTCGACAAGCCGCTCCTGACGCAGTTCCTCGACTACGCAACCGGTCTTCTCCACGGCGACCTCGGCAACTCCTTCCAGCACCCGACCACCACCGTGGCGAGCGTCGTCATGAACGGTGCCGGGGTCACGTTCGCTCTCGTCGGTGTGACGCTCCTGATCTCGTGCGTCGTCGGCATCGGGGTCGGGCTGCTCGCCGCGGGCGGCAACTGGCCGGTGTTCGACAACATCATCCGCGTGCTCTCGCTGCTCGGTCTCGCGGCACCGGGCGCGCTGATCGGTCTCGTGCTCATCCTCACCGTCGCGCTGCGCGGAGGGCTGTTCCCCGCCGGAGGGTGGGGCAGCGGCTACCCCGACAACTTCCAGTACCTCATCCTGCCCGCGGTGACCGTGTCGTTCTGGCTGACCCCGATCATCCTCCGTGCGGTGCGCGAACGCGCCGGAGAGGTGCTGCACGAACCCTTCGCCGAAGCCGCCGCGGCGCGCGGCATGTCGCGGACCCGGCTGATGCTCCGCCACGTCGCCCCGAACTGCGCCGGTCCGGTGCTGGCCATCATCGGCGTCAGCCTGAGCTACCTGATCAGCGGTGCGGTCATCGTCGAGATCGTCTACGGCCTCCCCGGTATGGGACGGGCGATGACGACCGCAGTCGCAGCGCTGGACTTTCCCGTCATCCAGGGCATCGTCCTCCTCACCGGCGCAGTGGTCGTGGTGCTCAACCTGATCGCCGAGTTGGCCACGCGCGTGATCGACCCGAGGACCGCCCGGTGACCGCCGTCGTCGAGCCGCCCAACGTGGCGGCGATGCCCCGGCCCGCTTCCTCCCGTCGCCGTCTCAGCCTGAACCTCCGCGCCGAGCGGCTGGTCGGACTGACGATCGTCGCGGTCCTCGCCCTGGCGTTCATCATCGTTCCGATGGTCAGCTCGGTGTCGTCCTCCGACATCGCCGCGACGCCGCTCGCTCCGCCCAGCACCCACCATCTGTTCGGAACCGACCAGCTCGGCCGGGACATCTTCGTCCGCACCTTCGAAGCCGGCCGGATAGACCTCGGGCTCATCGTCGTCAGCATCGCCGTCGCGGCATTCGGCGGGGCGCTCCTCGGCCTGATCGCCGCCTACCTTCCGGCCGTTGGCCGTGTCGTGATCAGCAGGATCACCGACGCGACGATGGCGTTCCCGTACATCGTGCTCGTGATCGGGCTCGCCGCAGCGCTCGGCAACCGTGAGCTGATTCCTGGCCTGCCGCGCGGCGCCGCCGCGATCAGCATCGCGATCGCGATCGCGTGCTGGCCCCCGTACACCCGGCTGACCATGTCCCACGCCCTCCTGCTCCGGGAGCGGGACTCCGTCGTCGCCGCCCGCGTCCTCGGATACGGACCGGTGCGCATCCTGTTCCGGCACATCGCCCCGGCGCTGGTGTCGATGAATCTGTCCTACGCCGCGACGCAGGCGGTCGCGACGACCGCGCTGGTCGGTTCGCTGGCCTTCCTCGGCGTCGGCATCGTCCCGCCGACACCCGAACTCGGTCAGATGATGGCCGACAGCATCGCCCTGCTGCCGATCGCCTGGTGGGCACCGATCATTCCCGGCCTTGTCGTGCTCGTGCTCGGCGTCGGCTTCGCCCTCATGGCCGACTCCGCCGGTGGAAGGAACTCCCGATGACCGCTCTGCTCGACGTCCGCGACATCAACGTCACCATCGCACGGACGAAGGTGCTCACCGATGTGTCCCTCGCGCTCGACAGCGGTGAAGCGCTCGGCATCATCGGTGAGACCGGCTCAGGGAAGACCATGACCCTGCGCGCCGTCACGGGCCTGCTGTCCTCGGCCGGCGGCCGGATCGAGTCCGGCGCGATCCACGTCGACGGCCGCGACGTGACCCGTGAGTCCCTGCGGAGCCGGCAGCGCACCCTCCGCGGAATCGTGTCGATGGTGCCGCAGGCGAGCATGTCGAGCCTTGACCCGCTGCAGCGCATCGGCAGCCAGGTGCGCGAAGCCCTGCAGCAGACCCGGCGCACCCGGGCGACCGATGACGACGTCAACCACGCGCTCGAGGCGGTGCGACTCACCCCGACCGAAGAGCTGCTGCGCTCGCGACCCCACGAACTCTCCGGTGGGATGCGGCAGCGAGTGATGATCGCGCTCGCGCTCGCCTCCGAACCGCGCCTGCTCCTCGCCGACGAGCCGACCACCGCGCTGGACGCATCCGTCCGCTTCAGCGTGCTGAACCTCTTCACCGAGCTGCGGCGCGAGCGTCGGCTCGGGCTCGTGATCGTCTCGCACGACATCAACGCGATCGCGTCCGTGACCGATCGCGTTGTCGTCATGAACCAGGGGCGGGTGGTCGAGACCGGCCGCACCGCCGAGGTGCTCGGGAACCCACAGGATCCGTATACGCAGATGCTCGTCAGTGCCCTGCCGGAACGCACGCCTCGCGGGTACTACCTTCTGGCGCGCCCCGGGAGCGTCGGCTCGGAGGACGCCACCGACAGCGGGTACGTACCGGTGCCGGCCCGAGCGGAGCCGACCGGGAACGTGTCGACGGTCGAGGCTCGCGGGCTGGACTTCTCCTACGGCGACCGGCAGATCCTGCACGACATCTCCGTCCGCGTCCGGGCCGGCGAACGGCTCGGGATCGTCGGCGAGTCCGGCAGCGGGAAGTCCACGCTCGCCCGGCTGCTCACCGGCGTCCTCCCCTCGGACCAGGTGACCGTCGACGGCGGGCCGTGGCGCCGCTTCGGCGGCCGGCAGCCGCAGCGGCACGAGGTGCAGCTGATCCTCCAGGACCCGTTCGCATCCCTCACCGAAACGCAGACCGCGCTCGCGAGCGTCGAGGAAGCATGCCGGACGGTGCAGAAGCTGCCGCGGCGGGCAGCGCACGAGCGGGCCCTCGAACTGCTGGAGGCGGTCGGCCTCACCGGCGATCTGGTGCACCGGCGACCGGGCCGTCTCAGTGGCGGGCAGTGCCAGCGCGTCTCGATCGCACGCGCCCTGGCCGCGAATCCGTCCATCCTCGTCGCCGACGAACCGACGTCGGCGCTGGACCTGTCCGTGCAGGCGGGCATCGTGAACCTGCTGCTCACGCTGACCACGCAGCGTCCGCTCGGCCTCGTCGTCGTGTCGCACGACCTGGCGGTGATCTCCCATCTCTCCGACACCATCGTGGTGATGAAACAGGGGCGCATCGTCGAGGCCGGTCCCACCGACCAGGTCCTCTTCCGGCCTGAACACCCCTACACCCAGCAGCTGGTGTCCGCCAACCCCTGGCTCGCACCGAACGCGGCACCCGATCCGGACGTGGCCCCCGGTCCGAACGCGGCACCGGATCCGGACGCGGCCCCCGGTCCGGACGCGGACCGGCGAACCGGGACCCGCACGCTGGAACAGACCGACGCGTAGCCGTGATTCGAACCGAACCGAACCGAATCGAGTGCGGCGCTCGCGCGTCGAGTGCCGACAATGCTTGGATAAGATCATGTCCGTTGACCTGACTTCGGCGCCGCACACGAGCCACGATCGCGGCACACTCATCGCACGGATACGGGCGCTCCTCCCGTCGATGTCACCCACCCAGGCAGCCGTCGCGAACGTCGTTCTCACCAACCCCGCGGGTGTCGTCCGCATGACGGTCAGCGACCTCGCCACGGTGTCCCGAAGCTCCGTGGGCAGCGTGGTGCGGTTCTGCAAGGACCTCGGGCTCAAGGGGTTCCACGAGTTCAAGCTGCAGCTCGCGTCGGAGGCGCCGGCCGACGCCGCTGAGCACGACGTGGCACAGGACGGAACACCGAGCTCGATCATCGCGTCGGTGTTCCAGTCGACGTCCCGGTCGATCGCGGCGGCGGAATCGAGCATCGACCCGAAGGAGTTCGAGCGCGCGGTCCACGCGCTCGACGCCGCACAGCGGATCGTGCTCGTCTCGACCGGCCCGTCCGCGCCGTTGGCGATGGACACCGCCCTGCGGTTCCGCAGCGTCGGCCTGCCGATCGAGAATCCCACGGACCCGATCTCGCAGCACATCTCCGCGTCGATGCTCACCGCGGGTGACGTCTGCCTGGCGATCAGCCACACCGGCAGAACACGCGAAACGGTGGCCGCGGCGGAAGCGGCCCGTGATGCCGGCGCAACGGTCGTCGCGGTGACGAGCTTCTACCGCTCACCGCTGGTCGCGGCCTCGTCGGTAACCCTCGTCGCCGGTTCCGGCGAGACCCGGTTCCAGATCGAGGCGATGATGAGCCGGTTCATCCATCTCGCGGTCCTGGACGCGCTCTACTCCGCGGTGACCGCGGAGAACGCCGAACGCACCCTGCGCGGCGCGGCGTTGTCCGCGCGCGCCGAAGAGACGCACCGTATCTGACCGCGCGCTCCCCCTCTGTCCGGCCGTTGCCGGGAGTGGGGGAGCGCCTTCGTTGTGCGCCGTGCGCCGGGACACAACGAAACGGCGCGGCCCCCGGGACGAGGGAACCGCGCCGCGATCGCCGCTGACGCCTACGCCCACGCAGTGGGCTTGTCGAGCGCGTTGAACTCGAACTCGGTGAGCACGCCGTAGTGGTCGCTGGCGGTCGGGTACTCGTTGAACACGACCTTGCTGCTGTTGATCACGCTCTCCACCTCCAGGTGGTTCTCCGTCGAGCCGGCGAACACATAGTCGATGCGGCGATGGTGCGGCTCCTGCACCCAGTAGTTCGGGACGATGCCCTGTGCGTCGACGACGCTGCGTGCCACCCACGGGCTGTCGGTCGTCCAGGTGTACCCGGGAGTGCCGTCCCCGGCGATCGCCCAGCTGTCGCGGAACGCCGCGCTGCGGCCGTTGATCGCGGACTTGCCGGTGTAGAAGCGGATGCAGTCCTGGTCGGGGGCCGCGTCGAAGTCGCCGGCGAGGATCGTCGGCGCCGCCTGGCGTCGCCGCTCCTCGAGTTCGGTGATGAACAGCGCCTGCTCGACGCGGGCCGCCTCGCGGGTGAACTTGAAGCTCGGCCGGGCGCCGAGGAAGAGCATGTCCACGCCGATCGGGAGAGGCACGACCGCCTCCCACACATACGGGCCCTCCTCAGCCGGGAGCTGGTGCACGTCGATGCTCTTCGGTGCCCAACGGGTACCGACGGCGGTGCCCCACGCGGGCCAGCCCACCGGGGTGTAGTCGGAGACGTGGTGCCAGTGCAGGGGCGAGTTGTCGGACACGAGCTGGAACACGTCACGCTCCGGGGTGCGCACCACCTCCTGGAGGAACACGATGTCGGCGTCGAAGGTGCGCAGCCCCTCGAGCAGAAGGGAGTCCCGCTTCTCACGGTCCCGCGGGTCCATCCAGATGTTGAGGGTGAGCACGCGGAGGTTCATTTTCTTGGACATGTCGCAACCCTAGGAGCCTTCGATGAACAATCTTCCACCCATGACTAAACGATGGAAGTAACCTCAGCGGCTTCGTCAGTGTCCGCCGTGGTCGTTGAACTGGTCGAAGTCGATGTCGAGCTCCACGCGATCGGCGCGGAAGCGTGTGCTCGTGTACTGCAGCGGCGTGCGGTCGACGAGCGTGTTGACGGACCGCACGACCAGGACGATCGATCCCGCCGGAAGGTTCATGTCCTCGGTTTCGGTCCCATTCGCGATGCGGGAGCTGACCGCGCTCCAGGTGCGGACGTAGTCGTCGATGCCGACGGCGCGAAGCGCCTTGGTGATGGACCGGGTCTGCCGTAGATGGATGTCGAGGTCCGGCGTCAGGGCGACGTCGAACCAGGAGGTCGACCGTGCGACCGTGGTCCCGTTCACATCGGAGACGGTCTCGACCTGCAGCGCGGGCCGTCCGTCGAGCCGCAGCCGGGTGGCTGCTTCGTGAGGTGGGTTTGCCACGATCTCCGCGGCGATGGGCCGGATTGACGTTGCGCCCGCCCGGCCGATGCTGTCGCTGAGGCGCGTGCGCAGACTGATCCGGTGCACCAGGAGTGTGTGCGGGACGACGAACGTGCCGCTGCCCTGGCGTGTCGCCACGAGACCTTCGGCGGCGAGAGCCGCGACAGACTGGCGCACGGTGTTGCGGTGCACGCCGAATCGGTCGGCGAGCTCGCCTTCGGTCGGCAGTTTCGCTTCGGGCGGGAACGAGCCGTCGACGATCTCGCTGCGGAGCTGGTCGGCGATGAGGCGCCACGTCGAGTAACCGGTGGCAGAACGTGTGACGCGAGACATGATGCATCGAACACTACCGCCTGTCTGTGGCCTCGCGGACAACCCGACCGCGAGTTCACCTCGCATCCATCCCATATTCGTCTAGCTAGATGGACAAATCTGCGATGGCTCGTTACGTTTCGATTCGTCCAAAGAGCCAGACAAATCTGGAGGCACGAGTGACGAGTCCGACTGAGGCACATGCGGCGCGAAGGCGGTGGATGCGAACCCTTGCGCAGGCGTCGCCCCATCAGCTCGCCGACGCCTGGGGCGCCGGGGAGGCGAAGCCCGAGATCGAGGCGATCCGCGGCCCCGAAACGGGCCTGGTCATGGTCCGCGGCCGGGTGGGCGCCGGCGGGGACCGGTTCAACCTCGGTGAGGCGACGGTGACCCGCGCCACGGTACGGCTGCACGGCGGGCCGCTCGCGGCGGACACCGTCGGCAGTGCGTATGTGCTGGGGACCGACCTTGAGCACGCCTGGTTCGCGGCGGCGTTCGACGGTCTGCTGGCGGACGAGCGGCTGCGCGCGCAGGTGCTCCACGACGTGGTCGCGCCGCTGGAGCGTAGCCAGGCGTCCTACGACGACACCCGACACGCAGAAGCGCGCAGCACCAAGGTTGACTTCTTCACGGTCGCAAGGGAACACGAATGAGCACCCCGTCCACCACTGCGCCGGCGCCCGGTTTCGCCGATCCGTCGATGGAGGCGCAGCGCGTGTTCCGCGCCGTCCTCGACGCGCTCGCCCACCCCGGCCGCTCGTATCGGATCGCCGGTCCGGCTCAGGCGCCAAAGGCGCTCGGCACGGGGCTCGCGGCCGTCGCGCTGACCCTGTTCGACGAGGACGTGTCGGTGTGGCTGCACCGGACGCTGGCGGAGAACCCCGACGTCACCTCGTACCTGGCCTTCCACACCGGCGCGCGGACGACGAACGGGCCCGGGTCGGCGAACTTCGTCGTCGCCACCCCGGACACGCTCCCGGCGCTCGATGCGCTCGCGCTCGGCACCGATGAGGCGCCTCACCAGTCGGCCACCATCGTCCTCGACGCGCGGACCCCCGGCGTCGGGGCACGCTTCACCGCGACGGGTCCCGGCATCGACGGCCGGGTCGAGATCGAGGCCCCGTGGGCACCCGAGGGGTTCTTCGCCGCGTGGACCCGCAACGGCGCGCTGTTCCCCCGCGGCGTCGACCTGCTCGTCGTGAGCGACGACTGGGTCGTCGCACTTCCTCGCACCACGCGTCTCAGCGCGGTGTCCGATCAGGATCAGGAGGTCTGATGTACGTCGCAGTCAAGGGCGGTGAGAAGGCGATCGCCAACGCCCACGCGTTGCTCGCCAAGGAAGGCCGCGGTGATCCCGACATCCCGGCGATCAGCCAGGAAGCCGCCGCCGGCCAGCTGCCGGTCCTGGTGTCCCGGGTGATGACCGAAGGATCCCTCTACGACCCGAAGCTCGCGGCACGAGCAATCCTGCAGTGCCAGGGCGACGTGCTCGAAGCGATCACGCTGGTGCGTTCCTACCGGACCACGCTGCCGCGGTTCGGCTACTCCGAACCGATCGACACGGCCGAACTTCCCCCGCAGCGACGCGTGTCCGCAACGTTCAAGGACATCCCCGGCGGGCAGCAGCTCGGTGCCACGTTCGACTACACGCACCGACTGTTCGCCGACCCCACCAGCGACGGCCCGACGGACCCCGACGCCGATGCCGTGCCGATGCCGCGCGTGTCCGACCTGCTCGGCTCGGGCGCCCTTCTTGAGCCGGACCGCGCCGCGGACTGGACTGACCCGGAACCGGCCGACCTGACGCGCGAACCCACCGTGTTCCCGATGACCCGGGCGGAGCGGCTCCAGGGACTGGCACGCGGCGACGAAGGGTTCCTGCTCGCCCTCGGGTACTCCACCCAGCGCGGGTACGGGAGCACGCACCCGTTCGCCGGTGAGATCCGCGTCGGAGAGGTAGAGGTCGAGTTCGACGCACCCGAGCTCGGCTTTCCGGTGCCGCTCGGCCGGATCGAGGTCACCGAATGCCAGATGATCAACCAGTTCACCGGTAACGCGGACACCCCCGCTCAGTTCACCCGCGGCTACGGGCTCGTGTTCGGCCGCGGCGAGCGCAAGGCGATGTCGATGTCCCTGGTCGACCGTGCCCTGCGGGCGGACGAGTTCCAGGAGCGGATCGTCGCCCCCGCGCAGGACGAGGAGTTCGTGCTCAGCCACGCCGACAACGTGCAGGCCGCGGGCTTCGTGGAGCACCTCAAGCTCCCGCACTACGTCGACTTCCAGGCCGAGCTGCACCTCATCCGGCAGTTGCAGCGCGACTTCCACGACAACGCCGGAAGCAAGCAGGAGACGAACGCGTGAGCGCCCAGCAGGTCGAGTACAACATCGGCTACCTCGACGAGCAGACGAAGCGGATGATCCGCAGGGTGCTGCTCAAGGCCGTTGCGATCCCCGGGTTCCAGGTCCCGTTCGCGTCCCGCGAGGTGCCGCTTCCCCGGGGCTGGGGCACCGGCGGCGTGCAGTTGACCGCGGCGATCATCGGCTCCGACGACACGCTCAAGGTGATCGACCAGGGCGCCGACGACACCACGAACGCCGTGTCGATCCGTGCGTTCTTCAACTTGGTGGCGGGCGTGCCGACCACGACCCGCACCGAGGACGCGACGATCATCCAGACCCGGCACCGCATCCCCGAGACGCCCCTCGGCGAAGGGCAGATCATGGTCTACCAGGTGCCGATCCCGGAGCCGCTGCGCTTCCTCGAACCCCGTGAGACCGAGACCCGGCGCATGCACGCACTCCACGAGTACGGGCTGATGTACGTCAAGCTGTACGAGGACATCGCCAAGTACGGGCACATCGCCAAGACGTACGACTACCCGGTGCTGGTGAACCACCGGTACCTGATGGCGCCGTCGCCGACGCCGAGCTTCGACAACCCGAAGCTGCACCGGAGCCAGGCGCTGCACATCTTCGGCGCCGGCCGGGAGAAGCGCATCTACGCCATCCCGCCGCACACCGACGTCGAAAGCCTCGGCTTCGAGGACTATCCGTTCGAACCGCAGAGCTTCGACCAGCCGTGCGCGATCTGCGGGTCCACCGGCGTGTATCTGGACCAGATCATCACCGACGACGCCGGCGGCGTCATGTACGCCTGCTCGGACAGCGACCACTGCGAGCGCACGGCCGCCCGCGCCGACAACGAAGAGGCCACCGCATGAGTGACGAGCGTCCGCTCCTCGAAGTACGAAACGTCAGCCATCGATACGGCGACCGGTTCGGCTGCCGCGGCGTCGACTTCGATCTGTGGCCGGGCGAGGTACTCGCGGTCGTCGGCGAATCCGGCTCCGGCAAGTCCACCTTGCTCGGCACCCTCTCGCAGCGCCTCGACACCAGCGAGGGCAGCATCCGGTACCGGCTCGACGACGGTGACGTCGTGAACCTCGCGGAACTCAGCGAAAGCGCGGTGCGCCGGCTCTGGCGCAGCGAGTGGGGCTTCGTGCACCAGAACGCGGCGGACGGGCTCCGCATGCACGTCAGCGCGGGCGGCAACGTCGGTGAGCCGCTGATGGCCAACGGGTGGCGCCACTACGGGCGCATCCGCGCGGAGGCGACCGACTGGCTCGAACGCGTCGAGATCCCCCGGGACCGGGTCGACGACACCCCCGCCGCGTTCTCCGGTGGCATGCGGCAGCGGCTGCAGATCGCCAGGAACCTCGTCGTCTCACCGCGCCTGGTGTTCATGGACGAGCCGACCAGCGGCTTGGACGTGTCCGTGCAGGCACGCCTGCTCGACCTCATCCGCTCGATCGTCAGCGACCTGGGGCTGGCCGTCATCATCGTCACGCACGACCTCGCCGTCGCCCGCCTGATCTCCCATCGAACTCTGGTGATGAAGGGCGGCCGGGTCATCGAGTCCGGTCTGACCGACCGGGTACTGGACGATCCGCAGGCCCCGTACACACAGCTGCTCGTCTCCTCGATCCTGCAAGGGTGACCATGACCACCGACCAGCCGACCCTCGCCGTCTCCGGCCTGGACAAGACCTTCACCATGCACCTTCAGGGCGGGCAGCGACTCGCCGTGCTGCGCGGGCTCGACTTCGATGTGCACGCCGGGGAGTGTGTCGTCCTCGGCGGCGCGTCGGGCGCCGGCAAGAGCTCGATCCTGAAGATGGTGTACGGCAACTACGCCGTTGATCGCGGCAGCATCCGCCTTCGCGCCGGGAACATCGACGTCGACATCGCGACCGCGAACCCCAGGGAGATCCTCGCCGCCCGTCGCCAGGCCATGGGGTACGTCAGCCAGTTCCTGCGCTGTGTGCCCCGTGTGCCCGCCCTCGAAGTCGTCGCCGAACCGCTCGTCGAGCGGGGCGTCGACGCCAAGGAGGCGAACGAGCGCGCCGCCGAACTGTTGTCCCGCCTCGGCATTCCGGACCGCCTGTGGGGGCTTCCACCGGCGACGTTCTCCGGCGGCGAGCAGCAGCGGGTGAACATCGCGCACGGCTTCATCGCCGACCTGCCGATGCTGCTCCTGGACGAGCCCACCGCCTCCCTCGACGCCCACAACCGCCGTGTGGTCGTGGAGTTGATCGCCGAGAAGATCGAAGCGGGCACCGCGATGCTCGGGATCTTCCACGACGCGGAGGTCCGCGAAGCCGTCGCGGACAGCGTCGTGCCGGTCGAGGACTTCACCCCGATGAGCAAGGCGGCGGTGTGAGTCACCGCTACGCGATCTACGCCGTACCAGGCATGGGAAGCACCGACGCCACAGAAACGCTCCTGTGCGAGCGCGCGGAATCCTGGCTCGGGCGCAGCCTCACCGGCCGCGCCACCCCCCAGGGCGTGCCGGACGGGTGGACACGGACAGCCGTCGACCGGATCACTCACGACGCGCGCCGGTACGGCTTCCACGGCACCCTCAAAGCACCCTTCCGACTCGCCCCCGGACACACCGTCGACGACGTCGCCACCGCCACCGCACAACTGGCCGCATCGACCGCGCGGGTCACGATTCCGCGGCTCACGATCAGCCGAATCGGCCGGTTCTACGCGCTCACCCCTGGCGAGGACGCGCCGGCCCTGCACGCGCTCGCCGCGTCCGTCGTGACGGAACTGGATCAGTTCCGGGCGCCGGCGACACCCGAGGAGCTCGCGCGGCGAAAACCACACACGCTCACGGAACGCCAGCGCACCCTGCTCACCGAACTCGGATACCCCTACGTGCTCGACGAGTTCAGGTTCCACCTCACCCTCACCGATCGTGTGCCGGACGACCGGCTGGACCAGGTCGAGCAGACGCTGCGGCACTGGTTTCGTGACTGCCTCGACCGGAACGTCACCCTCGCCGCGCTCGCCCTCTTCGTGGAATCCGAGCCCGGCGCCCCGTTCCGCATCCACTCACTGCACCCGCTGGAAGGTTCCCGATGACCCATGACGAACTCGTTCTGACCAATGCCCGCGTGGTGCTCGGCGATGAGGTCATCGTCGGCTCGGTGGTCGTCCGGGACGGCCGGATCGCCGACATCGGCACCGGCATCGTGGCGGCAGGTGAGGACCTCGACGGCGACTACCTGCTGCCCGGCATCGTCGAACTGCACACCGACCACGTCGAGTACCACATGCGTCCCCGGCCCGGCGTGTACTGGGATGCGCTGCCCGCCGTGCTCGCGCACGACGCTCAGCTGACGGCCGCCGGCGCCACCACTGTTCTCGACGCGGTCCGGCTCGGGTCGGAGCCGAGCAACCGCGAGACGGCGGCCCGGTCGGCCCGGCGACTGACGGACGCGATCACGACCGCGGCAGCGGCCGGAGCGTTCCGGGCCGACCACTCGATCCACCTCCGATGCGAGGTGTCCGCCGAGGACTGCCTGGACCGGTTCGAGGAGTTCGCGGACCACCCGCGCGTGCTCCTGGCGTCGCTGATGGACCACACCCCCGGCCAGCGCCAGTTCTACGACCTCGCCGCGTTCAAGAAGTACTACATCGGCAAGGGGCTCGTGTCCGAGAGCAACGTCGACGCGTACGTCGACGAACTCGTGCGCGAGGGGCGCCTGCACGCCGACCGGAACCGCCACGCCGTCGCTGAGGCGGCGCGCCGGCGCGGCATTGCCCTTGCGGCGCACGACGACGCGACGACCGAGCACGTGAAGGAGTCCGTCGGACTCGGAGTGCGCATCGCCGAGTTCCCCACCACGATCGTGGCCGCCGAGTCCGCCGTCGCCCACGGCCTGTCCGTCGTCATGGGCGCGCCGAACATCGTGCGCGGCGGCAGCCAGTCCGGGAATGTCGCCGCGTCGGCGCTCCTCGAACGAGGACTGCTCCATGTCCTCTCGTCCGACTATGTGCCCTCCAGCCCGTTGCAGGCCGTGTTCCAGCTCGTCGCCGACGGCACGGTGCGTCTTGAGGACGCCGTCAAGCTGATCAGCTCCCATCCCGCCAAGGCCGTCGGTCTGGACGACCGGGGCGACATCACTCTCGGCAAGCGCGGTGACCTGGTCCGTGTCCGCACGCACGCGCTGCCCGGCACCCCGGAACACCCGGCGGGGCTGAGCGTGCCGATCGTCCGCTCCGTGTACCGGCAGGGCGTGCGCGTCGCATGACCACGCAGAAAATCGGCCCGGGCAGGTTCGTCGCGGTCGTCGGTGCGAGCGGCGTCGGCAAGGACGCGCTCATCGCGGAGACCCGACGCCATGCGGGTCCGGACGTTTCCCTGCCACAGCGGCACATCACACGTGCACCCGGCCCCGGCGAGAACCACCTCCCGGCGACCGCGCAAGAATTCCGGATCGCCTCCGAGGCGGGCCACTTCGCGATCGAGTGGAACGCACACGGCCTGCGGTACGGGATCCCGATCGCGATCGACGACGACATCAGGGACGGACGCTCCGTCGTCGCGAACGTGTCCCGATCCGTGCTCGACGAACTGGCGGCACGCTACGAACACCTCGTCGTCGTCCGCGTCACGACCTCCGAAGCGGTCCGGGCGAGCCGACTGCGGACCAGGGGCCGGGAGGACGCTGACGACATCACCCGACGGCTGCACCGCCCCGACCCCGCCCCGGACTACACGGTGGACGCGGAGATCCGCAACGACGGAACCATCGCGGACGGCGCCGCCGCACTGCTGCGCGCCATCCGGACAACGCCGCGCCGCACCTCCGCGCCGGACGCCGTCTCCGAATCGGTCATCGGACCGGGCGCGCTGCCGGCGGCAGGGATCGTGCACGAGGGCTCGACCGTCGTCGCCGGCACACTCGGCCGGTACACGGAGGTCGGGGAGGGCTCTCGGCTCGCCGATGTCGAGCTGGGTGACTACAGCTACTGCGACCGGTACTGCGACCTTGCGAACACGACCGTCGGGAAGTTCTCGAACATCGCGAGCTTCGTGCGGATCGGCGCGACCGACCACCCGCTCGACCGGGCGAGCCTGCACCACTTCATGTACCGCTCCGCGAAGTACTGGCCCGACGCCGAGGACGACGCGGAGTGGTTCGCGAAGCGGCGCTCCCGCCGGACGACGATCGGGCACGACACGTGGATCGGGCACGGGGCGCAGGTCAAGCCGGACGTCGTCGTCGGGAACGGGGCGGTGATCGCGTCGGGCGCCATCGTCACGAAGGACGTCCCGCCGTACGCGATCGTCGCAGGTGTGCCGGCGCGGGTCATCCGGTTCCGGCAGCCGCCCGAGATCGCGGAGCGGCTGGAGCGGCTCGCCTGGTGGGACTGGGACCATGCCACGCTCCGCGAGCGGCTCGACGACTTCCGCACGCTGAACGCTGTCGAACTGCTTGACCGCTATGAGCCCTGATCCTCGGCGTAGTCGGCTCAGCGACGCCGATGGTCGGCGAACAGCATGGTCAGATCTCTACTGGTCAGATCTCTGGTGACGGAAGCCGCACGACGGTCGGAGCGCCCTCCTTGGGATTCGGGCCGCTCCGACCGTCGACGGTCGCTGTTCCGATCCTCTTCGAGGTCGATCCGCCGCCACCGCAGTACGGTCCGGCCCGGCCCCGCTGCGGTCGGTGATCCACGGCCCGGAGGCGGCATGAAACGGCTATTCGTGTAGAAATGTGTCATGCGCGAGGTTTCAGGTCAGGGCCGGCGCAGGTTGTCCCTGCGCTCCCTGCTGAGTGTGCGCAGCCTCGCTGGACAGATGTTTCTTCTGGTGCTGGCGGTCGTG
The DNA here is from genome assembly GCF_053601275.1 of Streptomyces sp. NPDC004752. Lineage (NCBI taxonomy): Bacteria > Bacillati > Actinomycetota > Actinomycetes > Kitasatosporales > Streptomycetaceae > Streptomyces > Streptomyces sp. NPDC004752. The sequence continues at coordinate 25,654 of NZ_JBSGBN010000080.1, forward strand.
ATGGTGCTCGTCACCGCCGCGCTGGTGCTCCTCGTGGTGCAGGCTCGGCACGAAAGCATGTCCGAGGCCCAGCGCCGGACGCTTGTCGCCGCCCAGATGTTCGCAAACTCTCCCGGGGTCCAGACGGCCCTGGGGACCACCGACCCGACGGCGGCGCTGCAACCGCGCGCCGAGGCCGCCCGAACGGCTGCCGACGTCGACGCCCTCATCGTGTACGGGCTGGACGGGATCATCCTCGCCCACAGCGACCCGAGTCAGGTCGGGAAACGTGTCATCGGCCCCTACGCGGAAGCGGCGGGCGGCACGGCCTTCACGAGGACTTTCGAAGGGTCCCTGGGGCTGTCCGTGATCTCGGCGGTCCCCGTCAAGAACGCTGACGGCTCGGTGGTCGCCATCGTCTCCTCCGCGGTCAGGGTCCGGGAGGTGCACGACGTGGTGAACCGGCAACTGCCGGTGCTGTTCGGGAGCGCGGCTGGGGTTCTTGCCCTCGCCGCGGGCGGGACCGGGCTGGTGAGCCAGCGGTTGCGGCGGCAGACACATGGCCTGGGCCCGGCCGAGATGACGCGGATGTACGAGCACCACGACGCGGTCCTGCATGCGGTGCGGGAGGGCGTACTGATCATGGGGGGTGACGGCCGACTGCTGCTGGCCAACGATGAGGCCCGGCGGCTGCTGGAACTGCCGGCGGACGCGGAAGGGCGCCACGTCACCGTTCTGGGTCTGGAGGAGGACCTCGCCGGCCTGCTGGCCTCCGAGCGCGCGGCCACCGACGAGGTCCACCTGGCGGCCGACCGTCTTCTCGCGGTCAACAAGCGGCCCACCACCCCCTATGGCCTTGCCAGCAGTGTGGTGACGATGCGGGACACCACCGAGCTGCGGGCACTGTCCGGCAGGGCCGAGCGAGCACGCGAACGGCTGAGTCTGCTCTACGACGCCGGGGTGCGGATCGGGAGCACGCTGGATGTGACGCGCACCGCCGAGGAACTGGCGCAGGTAGCGGTCCCCCAGTTCGCTGACATCGTCACCGTCGAGCTGCTGGACCCGGTCCTGCATGGCGAGGAGCCGCCCGAGGCGAGCACCGAAATGCGCCGGGTCGCGCTCGCGGGCCTGGACCAGGACCATCCTCTCTACCCGGTCGGCGAGCTGATCCGGTTCATCGCCGCCCACCCCGTCTCCGCGGGACTGGATGAAGGCCGATCGGTCCTGGTGAAGGACCTGAGCGCCGTTGACGGCTGGCGCGACCAGGACCCCGAACGGGCGCGGCGGATCCTCGCCCACGGCGTACACTCCCTGCTCGTCGTGCCGCTGCGGGCCCGCGGTGTGGTGCTGGGTGTGGCCGACTTCTGGCGGGCGGCCACCTCCGCGCCGTTCGAACAGGAGGATGTGTCCTTCGCCGAGGAGCTGGCCGCCCGGGCTGCGGTGGCCATCGACAATGCCCGCCGTTACACCCGGGAACACACCATGGCCGTCACGCTGCAGCGCAGCCTGCTGCCCCGCGACCTGCCCGAGCAGTCCGCCCTCGAGGTGGCCTACCGCTACCTGCCCGCCATGGCCGGGGTGGGCGGGGACTGGTTCGACGTCATCCCGCTGCCCGGCACCCGGGTCGCCCTGGTGGTCGGTGATGTCGTCGGCCACGGCCTGCACGCCGCGGCCACCATGGGCCGGCTGCGCACCGCCGTGCACACCTTCTCCGCCCTCGACCTGCCTCCGGACGAGCTGCTGGGCCATCTGGACGAGCTGGTGACCCGCATCGACACCGACGAGGCCGCCGAGGAGGACGGGCTGGGGATCACCGGGGCCACCTGCCTGTACGCCATCTACGATCCCGTCTCCGGACGGGTGGCTGCCGCCACCGCAGGCCATCTGGGGCCGGCGGTGGTCCACCCCGACGGGACCGTGGCCTTCCCCGAGCTGCCCATCTCCCCACCGCTGGGCCTGGGCGCCGGCCAGCCCTTCGAGAGCGCCGAACTCACCCTGTCCGAAGGCTCCCGGCTGGTCCTCTACACCGACGGTCTCGTCGAGGACCGCACCCGCGACCTGGACACCGGCCTGGAGGTGCTGCGCGCCGCCCTGACCGGGCCCGACCGCACCCCCGAGGCCACCTGCGCCACAGTGATCGAAGCACTGCTGCTGGCCCGGCCCAGCGACGACACCGCTCTGCTGGTGGCCCGCACCCACCGGCTGGACCCCGCCCAGGTCGCCGAGTGGGAGGTGTCCCGCGACCCGGCGGCGGTGGCCCCGGTCCGCACCGCCTGCGTCGGCCGGCTGGCGGACTGGGGCCTGGAGCAGACCGCCTTCACCACCGAGCTGATCCTCAGCGAACTGATCACCAACGCCATCCGCTACGGCACCGAACCCATCACCGTCCGGCTGCTGCACGACCGCACCCTGATCTGCGAGGTCTCCGACGGCAGCAACACCTCCCCCCGCCTGCGCCGGGCAAAGACCACCGACGAGGGCGGCCGCGGACTGTTCCTGGTAGCCCAGTTCGCCCACCGCTGGGGCACTCGCTATACACCCACAGGAAAGATCATCTGGACCGAGCAGGCCCTCCATGACGGCGCTGTCCCGGCCGGCGAGGACCTCGGCGAGATCATCCTCGACGCCTGGGACGACACGAAGCTGTGAGGGGCGCCATGGCCGCAACGGTGGCCGTGCGAACGCAAAGGCGGCCGTGCGAACGCCTCACTCGCACCACCCGGCCGCAGCCGTCCTGAGCGGGGCGCCGCACAGAACCGAGCCACAACTTCCCGCCTTGTCAGGTGCCCGCGCCGCACCGGGTAGGGCCCCCGGTCCCAGGCGCCAGCTTGGCCGGTACCCTCGCCCGGGAGATGATCGAGTTAGTCTGGGCTTGATGGTTGATGTATCTGCTGCGTCGACGCCGTAAGCCAAGGACGCCCCGCGTCGGGACACACGGACGAAGCCCGCAGCGAGAGGTGTTCTTTGCTGATTGCGGATTGGCAACGTATCCCTGTTTCTGTTCCTGCCCTGTCCCTCGCCCCTTCCTGGGAACGTTCGTGACTGCACCCCGTGTCCGAGCAATGGTCGTCCCCGGTTGCCTTGCCGTCGCGGCTGCCCTGGTCCTGGGTTCCTGCGACAACAGTCCTTCTGCCACACCCGAGAAGCCGTCGGTGGCCACCTCCGCCGAGAACGCGGGCGGCATGAAGGCACTGATCGCCGCGGCGAAGCACGAGGGCAGGTTCAACACGATGGGGATCGTGCGCGACTGGGCCAACGGCGGCGCCCTGCTCGACGGCTTCGAGAAGAAGTACGGGATCAAGGTCACGGACGAAAACCCGCAGGCCCTGAGCCAGGACATGATCGACGCCGTGCGGAGCCGCAGAGGCCAGGCCAACGCCCCCGACGTGATCGACCTCGGGGACACGTTCGCGCGGGCGGCAGCCCGACAGAACCTGCTCGCTCCGTACAGGGTCGCCGCGTACGACGCGATCCCGAACTACCAGAAGGACCCCCAGGCCCGCTGGGCCAACAACTTCGGCGGCTACATCTCCATCGGCTGCGACGCCAAACGTGTCAACAGGTGTCCCCAGACCTTCGCCGATCTGCTGAAACCCCAGTACAAGGGCAAGGTCGCGCTCGCCGGCGACCCCACCACGAGTGGTTCCGGCCAAGCCGCCGTGTACGCGGCGGCCCTCGCGAACAAGGGATCGTTCGACTACATCCAGCCCGGGCTCGACTTCTTCGCCAGGCTCAAGAAGAAGGGCAACTTCGACCCCGTCATGCCCATCACCGTGGCCACGATCGAGAACGGTCAGACGCCGATCAGCATCAGCTGGGACTACGTCAACCTCGGCTACACCGAAACGCTCCGCAGCAAGGGCGTGGCATGGCACGTCTCCATCCCCTTCGACGGCAGCTTCGCCCAGTACTACGCGGCCACGGTCAACAAGGACGCCCCGCACCCGGCGGCCGCACGCCTGTGGATGGAATGGATTTTCAGCCCCGAGGGCCAGAACATCCGGCTCGACGGCTACGCACGCCCGGTGCTGCAGGATGCCATGGAGAAGGACGGCACCCTCGACAAGACCGCCGCGGCAAGGCTGCCGATAGTCGAGGGCACACCGCAGTTCCCCACGGACGCGCAGCTGGCGATAGCGGGGGAAACGATCGCCCGGGGCTGGGCGAAGGCCGTTTCGGGGTGACACCTCAAACCGTTGCGCGGGGCCTGGGTGCGTGCGGCGCCCGCGAACAGGTTCAGGTGCCCCGGCCGTGTCGACGGTCCAGGCGGGTTTCAGACGAGGACGGATCCGCCGGCGACGTCGAGGACCACGCCGCTGATCCAGGAGGCTGAGTCCGCGGCGAGGAACAGCGCGGCCTGAGCGACGTCCTCGGGGGTGCCGAGGCGACGGACGGGATGGGACTCCACCAGTGCGCGCCGGATCGCGGCGGGGATCTGGCGCTCGTTGCGCTCCGTCATGATCGTTTCGGGTGCGATGCAGTTGACCCGGATGCCGTGTGGGCCGGCTTGGACGGCGAGGCCCTTGGTGAGGAGTTCGACTCCGGCCTTGGCCGCGACGTAGGCGAAGGGGGACTGGAGCGTGGGTCGGCGGGCCGCCGCGGAGGAGAGGGTGACGATGCTGCCGTGGCCGCGCTCCTTCATACCGGGCAGGAAGCTCTTGACCGTCAGGAAGGTGCTGGTCAGGTTGGCGTCGATGCTGGCGTGCCAGCCCTCCTCGCTGATCTCCTCGATCGGTCCGGGCCGCACCGGGTTGCCGCCGGCGTTCGTCACGAGGATGTCGACGGGGCCGAACTCGGCCTCGACGCGGGTGCGCAGCGCCTCGATCTCGTCGAAGCGGGTGAGGTCGGCGGTCAGGGCCAGGACGTCACCGCCTGCGGCGGCGATCTTCGCGCGGACGGATTCGAGCGCGTCGATGTCACGACCGTGGAGGACGACGCGTGCGCCCTCGGCGGCGAAGAGTTCGGCGATGCCGGCTCCGATGCCCCGGGAGCTGCCGGTGACGAGGGCGACGCGGTTCTGAAGAGTGTTCATGGGGGTGGTTCTCCTGGCTGGTGTCGTGCTGGTAGGTGTCGAGTGGGGTGGCTGATCAGGACGGTGCGGCCGACGGCATCGGCGGGGTATGCAGGCTCAGAAGGATGCCGACCGGCTTTTGTCCGGGACCGCCGGTCAGGGCGAGGGCAGTGTGGAAGGCGCCGTCGGCTGGGTCAGGGCGTGACGGGCTGGTTGTTGCCCGTGGGGTTGGTCCGGGGGCGGGTGCGGGGCAGCAGGGCAGCGACGAAGACCAGCCACAGGGTGCCGCCGAAGCGGACGACGGGGAGCAGGTAGGAGAAGCCGGCGGACAGGAAGGTCAGCTCGGCGACCATCCCGACGACGGCCAGGGCCAGTCCGGTCCGGGTGACGGCTCGCGGCAGCAGGCCGGCCATCAGTCCGGTCACGGAGATACCGGCGGCGAACAGGGCGTACATGACCACGTAGCCGGGGCCGCCCGAGATGAAGGACAGGTCTGCGAGCGCGCGGGCGAGCGTGGGGGAGGCGTCGGCGGACAGGCGGCCGCCGGTCCAGGTGAACATCGCTGACAGGGTGGTGGAGCAGGCGGCCAGGACGCCTCCGACGAGGGTGATCGCCGGCCCGGGTGCGGTGACGCCGAGCGCCCGCAGTCGCCGGTAGAGGATCGCGGCGCACAGGGCAAGGGCCACTGCGGAGCTGAAGAGCAGCAGGGCTCCGACCTCGATGGTGGTCGCGTGGCTCTGGGCGTAGTGCAGGACCGCGGTGCCCGAGGCGTCGGGGTGCGGGGTGGAGCTGTTCACGGCGACGTAGGCCACGGTCAGGGCGGCGAAGGCGAGGACGGGGACGAGTAGGGGCGGCCCGGACTGCGGGCGGCTGGTACGGGCCTCCGAGCGCTGGGGGGCGGGGGCGATGGTCATGGTTCCTCCTGGGTAACTCATATACAAACTCGTGCTGTTCGCCCCGACGGCGTCGGGCCGCCGCCGCGCGAGCGGGTGGGTGCGGTCATGGCCGCCGCGTTCGACGTCGCATGGCCGGGGTGGCCCGGGACGGTCGGGAAGCCGGGCGCAGAGCAGGTGCCTCGGACGGCTCGGACGGCTCGGACGGCCGACGACCGGCGCCGTGGCGCGCGGGTCTCGCGGTCGGCCCGTTCGGCGGTCGCGCCGTGCGTCATCGGCCCATGCGGGCGTACCGGCGGGCGGCGAAGGCCATGAAAGCGATCATGATCCCTCCGCTCCAGGCGAGGGAGGTCCACACGTCGTGAGCGGCGCGGTTGCCCAGGACCAGGGCGCGTTCCGCGTTGACGAGCGCGGTGACCGGCTGGTGGGCGCCGATTGCCTGGAGCCAGCCCGGCATGGTGTGCAGGGGAACGAAGGCGTTGGCCCGAGCCGTTCGGGCCCAGCAGGCCGAGCACGGTGCCCGGGACAGCTCGCAGTGTCAGCCCGTCCAGCGCTTTGACCTGGCCGTATGTCCTGACGAGTGTGTCCGCTTCGATGGCCATCGCATCCATGGCCCGCTCCTGTTCCGTCGTTCTCTTGCTTCCGTGACATCTAATGCTTAGAGATCTAATCATTAGATGTCAAGCGGCTCCCTGCTAGGCTGTGCCCGTGTGGAACTTCCAGGCCCCGATAGGTCTTCAGCTCAGCCAGACGGCCCGCGTCGTCAGTCGTGCATTCGACGAGGCGCTCGACAAGGCCGGCGGATCGCTGCCGGTCTGGCTGATCCTGCTGAACCTCACGATCAGGCAGACGCCCCACCAGCGAGCGCTCGCCGAGGCGGTCGGGGTCACCGGAGCCACGCTGACGCACCACCTCAACGCGATGGAGAAGCGCGGCCTGATCACCAGGCGGCGCGATCCGGAGAACCGGAGGGTGCATGTGGTCGAGGTGACCGAGGAGGGGCGCCAGGTGTTCACGCGACTGCGCCAGGCCGCCATGGAGTTCACCGCCCGGCTGAACGCCGGCCTGAGCGCGGAGGAGACCGACGCGCTGTCCCAGCTCCTCGCCCGGCTCGCGGCCAACGTCGGCGCCCCCACGGAGGGTACCCCGCCGTGGGCGGGCCTCGCGGAAGGAAAGTAGAACGTCAAGCACTCGGCTCAGCAGCAGCCGCTCAGGCGGCGGGCGTCCAGCCGAAGACCATGAACATGGCCAATGCCTCTATGCGGCGGCTGCGCTTCGCCACCGCAGCACCGATGCTCGATCCCGCTGCGGTGACGAGGTGAGTGCCCGTGACCCGTCCGTGTTCAGGACCGTTGCCAGCGTACTTCGCCGCCGACGACAGTGGTGAGAACCCTTGTAGTCGGGAGGACATCGACGTAGGGGTCGGTGTCGACGGCGATGAGGTCGGCCAGCCGGCCGAGGGCGAGGACGCCCTTGGTCTGCTCCTCGCCCGCCGCGTGGGCCGGACCGAGGGTGTGTGCGGTGATCGCCTCGGCGACGCTGAGCCGCTGTTCCGGCTGCCATCCGCCGGACGGCGTGCCGTCCGGCCTCGTACGTGTTACGGCGGCATGCAGCGCGGCGAAGGGGTTCGGGTGCTCTATGGGAGCGTCGGAACCGAAGGCCAGGGGAACACCCGCGTCGAGCATGGCCCGCCAGGCGTAGGAGGACAGGTCTTGCTCCGCCAGCAGCGAGTCGACCAGATCCATGTCACTGGTGCAGTGAACCGGCTGCATCGAGGCGATGATGCCGAGCCCCGCCATGCGGACGATGTCCTCGTGCCGTAGGTGTTGTGCATGCTCGATCCGGTTGCGTAGATACCCCGACCTGCCGGCTGCTTCGTAGGCATCGACGACCAGGCGGTTCGCTCGGTCACCGATGGCATGCGTGGCGACCGCGATGCCGGCACCGTTGGCTGTGCGGACGAGTTCGACGAGATCCTCGTACGGGGTCACAGCGATGCCCACATTGGCCGCGTCCCCGGCGAACGGCTCGTGCATGTGGCATGTGTGCGCTCCCAACGCGCCATCGCTGAACAGTTTCACCGGGCCGGTACGGAACCAGGTGTCGCCCTGACCGGTGAAGCGTCCTTCAGTGATCGCCTTCTCCAGATGCGTGACCGGGATGGCCTTGTGCACCCGCAGTTTCAGCTCTCCCGCCTTATGCATGTCGAGAAACGCCGCACGGCACTCCTCACCGTCGATGTCGTGGATGCTGGTCAGTCCGAGTCCCAGCAGTTCCTCCTGGGCAGCACGCAGCTTGGGCCGTAGATCGTCTGCGGTCATCAGATCGCGCAGCGGATAGGTGGCGGTTTCCCGCAGGATTCCGGTCGGCTCGCCATGATGGTCCCTGACGATCTGTCCGCCCACTGGGTCTGGGGCCTCGCGGTCGATACCGATCAGCCGCAGGGCCATCGAGTTGGCCCATATGGTGTGCCCGTCCACGCTCGGGAGCGCGGCCGGCCGGTCGGGACACACCGAGTCGAGCGCGAGCCGGTCCGGCTGCACCGGCCGCTGCCAGACATTGCTGTTCCACCCACTGCCGAACAGCCACACGCCCGGCTGTAGTCGCTCGGCATACGCTGCGATCTTCCGCAGCGCCTCTTCCAGGGAACGGGCTTCCCGGAGATCCACCTCACTCAGTCCGCGCGCATACAGCGCGGTGTGAATGTGACCGTCGTAGAAGCCGGGTAGGACAGCTGCCCCGTCAAGCTCCACGAACTCGGCGTGCGGGCCTGTGACCTGCCGTACTTCCGCCGCGCTGCCGGTTGCGACGATCCTCTCGCCGTCCACCGCGAGCGCTTCGACCAACGGCTTGCTGCGGTCACCTGTATAGATCCTGGCATTGCGGAAAACACGCACAGGGAAACACCTCGCTTCGGAGTCCTGCCAACGAACAGGTCATTACGAAAGGCAGTGCGCTCAGCGGAGTCGGGGACTGGCGCGGTCGCTGATGCGCTGTTTCCAGTCCCCGACTTCTTCAGACGGATTCGGTCACCTGGGTGGTGCCCATGGGCGACGAGGACTTCTCGCTGTGCTGCCTCACGGCCAGCAGGCAGACGATGCTGACTACTACGGCCGCTGCCTCGTACAGCGACACGGACAAGGTCGAGCCGAAGTGCTGGAACAGAGCCGTGGCCACGTACGGAGCGACGCCGCCGCCCAAGATGCCGGCGAACTGGAAGCTGAACGACGTGCCCGTGAACCTGACCCGCACCGGGAACACGTCCGCGAGCAGGCCCGCGTAGGGGGCCCATGCCGCCGTAGAGCCGGCACTTACGAGCACCAGCGCCAGCCAAAGCAGAGCGGTGTTGCCCGTATTGAGCATCGGAAAGAACGCGAACGCCATCACGCCGAGTATCACCAGACCGCACACCGACACAAGGCGTGAGCCGAACCGATCGGCCAAGGAACCCGACAGCACCGTCGGCACCACGCTGAGCGCGGAGATCACCGTACTGGCGATCAGGATCTGGCCGGAGCTGAACAGACCTTGACTCGTCGCATAGGTGAGCAAGAAGACGGAGAAGACGTAGAAGCCGATGTCGACGCCGAACCGACAGCCCATCGAGAGCAGGAAGTTGCCCGGCATCGTCCGTAGCACCGTGAGCAGCGGTGCACGCTCCGGTGCGGACTCCTCCATCTGCTTGACGAACTCCGGGGTTTCCTCCAGCAGGAGCCGCAACCACAGGCCAACCGCGACGATGGCGGCACTCAGCAGGAACGGCACCCGCCAACCCCAGCTCAAGAACGCGGAGTTGCTGAGCGTCGTGGTCATCACGGCGAACACGCCCGAGGACAACATCGCGCCGATGGTGTCGCCTGTCTGAGGGAAACTGCCGAGGAACCCTTTTCGCCGGCCATCGGACAGCTGCTCCACGGCGAGCAGTACCGACCCACCCCATTCGCCGCCGAGCGCCAGACCCTGCACCACGCGCAGCAGCACAAGCAACGCCGGTGCTGCGTACCCCACTTGGGAGTAGGTCGGCAGCAGACCGATGGCGAATGTCGCCACACCCATGATGAGCAGCGTGGCGAGCAGTACGTTGCGTCTGCCGCCGCGGTCACCGAAGTGGCCGGCGACAATCGCGCCCACCGGCCGTGCCACGAACCCCGCCGCGAATGTTGCGAACGAGCTGAGCAGGCCAACGACGGGATCTGAGTCGGGGAAGAACACCTTCGGGAACACCAGCGCGGCCGCGGTCCCGAAGACAAAGTAGTCGTACCACTCCAGCGTGCTGCCGACCATGCTCGCGGCGAGCACGGTACGCAGCGACTTCCGGTCGCCCGGCTTCCTCATCGCGCCACCCCCGACAGTGCCGCGTCGAGCGCGGTCAACGTGGGCTCGAGCACGGGCGGCTTCGGCAGCCGTTCCGCCGTCGAGCCGGGATCCTTCAGGCCGGTGGACGTGCCGACCACGACGACGGTGTCACCGCGACCGACCTTCCCCTCGGTGACCAGCCGCGCCACCGCGGCGAGTGGCGTGATGCCGGCCGCCTCCTGATACAGCCCTTCGGTACTGGCGAATCGTGCTTGCATGGTCATGATTTCCTGATCGTCGCCGACCGCTACCGCGGTGCCCGCCGTACGTCTGATCGCGTCGAGTCCTTGGAACGTGCCGAAGGAGCCGGAGATCGAGAACGCCTTCGACGCGCCCGCCGACACCGGACCCACCTGGTCGACGCCATGCGCGAGAGCATGACTGTAAGGCCCGAACACCTCCGCTGCGACGATCCGCGGAAACCTGTCGGCGCAGCCCAGCGCCACCAGGTCGGCGAACCCGCGGTACATGCCGGCGAGGCCATCCGCATACGCGGCGGGCGCCACGACCACGTCCGGAACCGCGCCCAGGTCGCGCCACAACTCGAACGCAATCACCTTGTAGCCGTCGACGCCGAACGGGTTCGAGCCGATCGGCGGGTCCCAGTGGCCGGACATCGGCACCCAGCCATGGGCATGTACCGCTTCCGCCATGACCCGCCACCGGTCCGGCCCGTGCTCGTACGCCACCACCTCCGCGCCGTACACCTGCATCAGCGTCAGCATCGTCACCGGCACCTCGGTGAGGGTCAGCGCGACGCAGCGCAGGCCGGCGGCCGCGGCGTGCGCGGCGACGGCAGCACCGTGGTTGCCCGTGGTCGCGACGACGACGGTCTCAGCGCCGTCCGCAGCCGCCCTACTGATGCCGGTGACGGCCAACCGGTCCTTCCACGACCAGGTCGGGTTGCGCGACTCGTCCTTCAACAGCAGACGACCGACGCCGAGGTCGGCGCCGAGCCGATCGAGCGGCAGCAGCGGCGTATCTCCCTCCCCGAGGGAGACGAACGGTGCGGACCCGGGCACGGGCAACGCCTGACGCCACGCGGCCGCGCCCCTCGCCCCGGCGACCGGCTCCAAGGGGCCGGGCTCGATGGCGTAGTCGGGCCGCAGCGAGACCGATACGCCCTCGTCCGCGCACACCGTGCACCTGCTGAACGCCGCGCTCTCGGCGTAGGGCCGGTCGCAGCGCACGCAGCGCAACCGGGCAAGGTAGCGGATGCTCATGCGATCACCCGCAGCGACCTGTCGATGCTCGTGAACAGCTCGAACCCCTGGGCGGTCACCGCACCGGTGTCCTCGACCATCATGCCGCCCCAGCCGAGCTCGTAGTAGGGCGTCTCAAGGCAGAACACCATGCCCTCGCGCAGCACCGTCGCGTCGTCCGGCGCCACCACCGGCTGCTCGTACACATCCAGTCCGATCGTGTGGCCGACGTGGTGCCTGCGGTACCGGCGAGGCCCGCCGCCTTCCTCCACGGTGCGCACGGCTTCGGCGAACACGTCGTGAGCCACCGCCCCCGGCCGGGCGGCCTCGAACTCGGCACGGACGCCGGCGAGGAGCGCATCGTAGTAACGCTGCTGCCGGTCGGTCGGCTCACCGATGACGGCGGTGCGCGCGATGTCCGACCAGTACCCGTGGTAGACGCAGCCGACATCAAACCTGAGCAGGTCCCCCGGCCGACAGGGCCGATCGGTGGGAAACGTGTCTACGAGCGCCGTGCGCTCGCCCGCGGTCGCCACGATGAACCGCGGCTCGCCACCGCCGACAGCCATCGCCTGCGCGACCGCGGCCGCGAGTTCGCGTTCGGTCACGCCGACCGCCGCAGCCTTGAGCGCCGCCTCGATGCCGGCCTCGGCCAGCTCGGCGGCCCGACGCAGCAGCGCCTGCTCCGCCGGCAGCTTCACCGCCCGCACACCGAGCAGCCAGTCGTCGGCGGGCACCACATCGGCCGGCAGCACGGCACGGTGCGCATCGGTGAGCCCGGCATGCTCGACGGCGAGCCGACCGGCCCGCACCGTTGAGAGCGCGGCACCGAGCGCGGCGGCCAGGTCGGGGTGGTCGCCGCCGTCCCGGGCTCCCACGCCCTCCTGGTAGAAGCGGCCAAAGCCGATCACATCGTCCGCTGCCCACCCGTCGTGCGTCACCTCGCCCACCTCCGCCATGGGCACAACGAGCAGAGTCCGCTCCGCCGTCACCACCGCGGCAAGCGAGGCGCCCAGGCTGCGGTGACCGGTGGCGTACAACACCGACTCCGCCCGGGTGACGAGCAGAGCGTCGAAACCGGCGTCGTCCAGGGCCGCGCGCAGCCGGTCGGCGCGCGCCGCGGTCAGCTCGGGACCGGCATGGGGATCTACAGGTATAGGCATGTCGACCTCTCGGTGAACTTCGGGAGTGCCTCATTTTTGGCCACCGCGACCGCCCGTTCCTATGGGAAGGCACCCACCGTCTGGCAGGATGCCGATGTGTCATTCGCACAAGTCGTCAAGGAACTCGTCTCGGTGGCCGACCGGGCCTCCGAGGAGACCTACGACCGCGTGTGGGGCACCGTCGGCTACGACGAAGCGCACCTGCAGCGGGACGAGATCTCCCGCTGGGCGGCCGTGTTCAGGCGCGCAGAATTCGCCGCGCTCACCGCGGACGGACCGGTCGAGGCCGCCGCACTCGAGGCGGCCCGGGAGATCGGCGCCAACCGCGCGCTGCAGGGCGTGCCCATCGAATCTGTCATGCACTCGTGGATGACCGGCGAGCGCATCTGGGTCGAGCGCCTGGTGGCGTACGCCGACCGGCTCGCCCCCGAGGAACTGAGTTCCGCGATCCAGCGGATCAGCAAGGTGATGGGTGAAATCTCACGCCATGCCATTGAGGAGTACCGGCGTACCCAGGCCGAGGTCACCGTGCACTACGACCAGCTGGCCACCGACCTGGTCGCCCAGCTGGTGGGCGGCCGGCTCTCCGAGCCCGACGACGTGGAACGCAGGGCACGGGCCGTCGGCAGCCGCGCCTTCCAGACACACACCGCCGTCGTCATGACGGTGCCCACCACCGACCCGGCCGTGCACCTGCGGCTGGAACGCCACCTGCTCGCCGCGATTTCCGGCGCGACGGACGGCCGGATCCTGGTGGGTCGCGTCGACGATCAGCAGCTGCTGCTGTGCCCGCTGCCCGACACCGATCCGGCAGCACTGCACGCGCGATTGCATGCGGCGATCGACGATCCACACCGGCCGGGTTCGGTGCTGCTCGGCACGACCACGAGCACAGACGCGCTCGCGGGCATCACGGCGGTGTGCAGGCGGGCCCGCCTCGCCACGGAGGTCGGCATCCGGCTCGGCTGGAGCGACCGGGTGGTCCGCTTCGAGGACGTCGCCCCCGAGGTGCTGCTGCTGCGCGGTGGGGACGAGGTCACCGACGTGCTCACCGACTTGCTCGCCCCCATCCGCGACCGACCAGAGCTGCTCGCCACCCTCCGTGCGTACCTGCGTAACGGCCTGTCCGCCCGCGCCGCCGCCCGTGAGCTGTACGTGCACCAGAACACGGTGCCACAGCGGCTGCGTACGATCGAGCGTCTCCTCAACCGCGACCTCGGGGACGTCAACGGCCTGCTCGATGTGCTCCTGGCTGTCCGCGCCATGGATCTGAACAACTGATCAGCGTCCGACGCGCCGACGGCCACGTCGTGCACGCCTCTACTTGCACGACGGCTACATGAGCGGCGACCGCCTTCGAGCACTTCTGGCTGGTGCGCGGTCTTGCTGCGTCGGGTGCACAAACGATGCTCCCGCCGGTACCGCACTGCGCAGAGAACACGGCGAACTCGTCGCGGCCGGCGGCACGTACGCCTCCTTCTGGGAGCGACGGGCCCGCGCCCACGGCTGGCGACTGGCGGCGGCACCGTCGTGACCCCTCACCCGGCACCCGCGATCAACCGGACCCAGCGGCAGAGAGAAGGCACGACACGATGAGCACCGGATCCCGGAACACCTGGGAGGCATGGGCGAGGTCCGTCCCCCCGCTCACGTGCGCGAGCACCCGGGAGCCCTGCCACGACCCGGCGGCCACCGCCACCCGCCTCGCCCAGGCGCGACTCGCCGACCAGTACATGGTCTACGAGACGGAAGGCGGCCCGACACCCCCGAGGTCCTGACCGGCCCGGACCGCACCACGGCCCGGGCCGGTCGGCCTGGACCGCACCACGCTTCGACCATCTCCTCAAGCTCGACCTGATCCGGGCACGCCACTAAGTGGTCAGCTTCGGAAGTCCTTCGGGGCTTGACGGCGGGGCGGGCGCCGAGCGGGTGGGCGGGCCTCCGCGTTCGCTGGAGCGGACGGGGTGGTGGCGCTTGGCCTCTTCGACATCATGGACAGTTGTCCATGTATAGTGGGCGGCTGTCCATGATGCCTGAGAGTGGGATGCCTCGATGGAGACGACCGCGAACGTGCTGGTGGGGCTGGTGGGCGCGTTGCACGCCTACTTCCTGGTTCTGGAGATGTTCCTGTGGGAGAGGAGGCCGGGCCGCAAGCTGTCCGGCTTCGATGCGGCCATGGCTAGTGCCACCGCCCGGCTTGCCGCGAACCAGGGCCTCTACAACGGTTTCCTGGCTGCCGGGCTGGTCTGGGGTCTGATCGCGGAGAATCCGACCGGGTTCCGGGTGCAGGTCTTCTTCCTCGCCTGCGTGCTCATCGCCGGGCTGTACGGCGGACTCACCACCAACCGGCGGATCCTCGTGGCCCAGGCCGCGCCCGGGGCTCTGGCGCTCATCGCCGTCCTGCTCGCCCGGTGACCGCCGTGCCGGCAGATCCCCGCACGGCACGGACCCAGGCCAAACTGCGCCGGGCGCTGCTGGAAGAGTGCACTCACGGTCCGCTGGCGGAGGTCAGCGTCACCGCTGTGGTACGCCGGGCGGGAGTCGGCCGCGCAACGTTCTACCTCCACTACGGCGATCTGGAGGCACTCGCCGTCGACGCCTGCGCCGATATCGTCCGCGAAGCTGTCGACGCTCTGCACGCCTGGCGCGGCACACCCGATCCCGGGCTGCCTCCGCCCGCCCTGCTGGCCTTCTTCGAGAGCCTCGATTCACAGGCCGGGCCCTACCGGGAACTGCTGAGTCCGGGCGGCAGCGGCCCCCTCGGCCACGTACTCCACCGAGATCTGCGTACCCGCAGCCACACCGAGCGCACCCTGGCCGGTGCGCCGGCGCCGGACCTGTTCGCCTCCGCCGTGGCCGCGACTTTCGTCGGGGTCCTTGCCGACTGGCTCCATGGCCTCATCGAGGCCACTCCCGCCCAGATCACGCAATGGATCTGGCGCCTGCTCGTCCACCTGCACCGCACCCCGCTGTCCTGACCAGCCGCTCTGCCCCAACAACGGTTTCCCGCTGCCGCTGCCGCTGCCACCTCACCCTCGCCCCCGGCCAGGCGAGAGCGACGCGCATGAACCACACCCACAGCCACGGCGGAGCCGTGGCCCACCTGGCCGCCTGCAACGTCGACCAGGCCAGAGTGCTCGGCCGCACCGAGCCACGGGCCAGCATCACTCCGTTCATGAACCTGGTCGCCCCTGGAAGATCTGCTGGCCGGGCTCGACCGGCACACCATCGATCACCAGGAAGAATCCTCCCCGCACTGGCAGCATGATCAACCCCCGAAGGACTTCCGGAGCCGACCACTAAGTTCTAAGGCTAAGACGCCGACCTTCTCTGCGACCTGCTGGAGGGTCACCGGGCCAAAGGGGCGGGAGCCGACGGCTCTTGACGTGGGTTTCGGCATGCTCGTAACGTACCGCGCTAGAAAGCGCTTTCCATCCGGTCGCGCGGGTATGTGTGGAAAGCGCTTTCCCTGCAGCCGGACTCTCACACGAAAAGGGGATGCAGATGACCCGCAGGTCCATTGGCATCATCATGAACGGCGTCACCGGACGGATGGGCTACCGCCAGCATCTGGTCCGTTCCGTGCTGGCGATCCGTGAGCAGGGCGGGCTTGCCCTGCCGGACGGAACGGTGGTGTGGCCGGAGCCGGTTCTGGTCGGCCGCAGTGAGGCCAAGATCCGGGCTCTTGCGGATCGTCACGGCCTGGAACGGTGGACGACCGACCTCGATGAGGCCCTGTCCGACCCCGCCAACGAGATCTACTTCGATGCCCAGGTCACACAGGCCCGCGAGAAGGCCGTCAAGGCCGCGGTGGCTGCCGGCAAGCACATCTACATCGAAAAGCCCACCGCCGAGTCCCTCGAAGGTGCTCTGGAGCTGGCCCGGCTGGCACGAGAAGCGGGTGTCAAGAACGGCGTGGTGCAGGACAAGCTGTTCCTGCCAGGACTGATCAAGCTCAAGCGCCTGGTCGAAGGTGGCTTCTTCGGCCGCATCCTGTCGGTGCGCGGTGAGTTCGGCTACTGGGTGTTCGAGGGGGATTGGCAGGAGGCCCAGCGCCCGTCCTGGAACTATCGGGCCGAGGACGGCGGCGGCATGGTCCTGGACATGTTCCCGCACTGGCGGTACGTGCTGGAGCAGACCATGGGTGTGCCCATCCGCTCGGTCTACGCCCACACCGCCACCCACATCCCCGAGCGCCGGGACGAGCAGGGCCGTCCGTACGCTGCCACGGCCGATGACGCCGCCTACGGCATCTTCGAGATGGAGGGCGGCATCATTGCGCAGATCAACTCCTCCTGGGCGGTCCGCGTGGACCGCGACGAACTGGTCGAATTCCAGGTCGACGGCACCGAAGCCAGCGCGGTCGCAGGGCTGCGCAACTGCCGCATCCAGCACCGCGCCGCTACCCCCAAGCCGGTATGGAACCCGGACCTGCCCGTGCGTGAGTCGTTCCGTGGTCAGTGGCAAACCGTCCCCGACAACACCGAGTTCGACAACGGCTTCAAGGCGCAGTGGGAGCAGTTCCTGTCCCACGTCG
Organism: Streptomyces sp. NPDC004752; assembly: GCF_053601275.1. NCBI lineage: Bacteria > Bacillati > Actinomycetota > Actinomycetes > Kitasatosporales > Streptomycetaceae > Streptomyces > Streptomyces sp. NPDC004752. The sequence continues at coordinate 42,795 of NZ_JBSGBN010000080.1, forward strand.
TCGCCGATAGTCCCTTCCCCTACGACCTGCTGGCGGGCGCCAAGGGTGTGCAACTTGCCGAGCTCGGCCTGCTCTCGGCCCGTGAGGGCCGCCGTGTCGAGGTTTCCGAGCTCACCGTCTGACCGCCCCGATCCTGCGAGGCACACACATGCCTGACATCCTGCTGCCGCTGCCCGGCGGTCCTGTGCGCTACCAGGTCCCCGAGCCCCCGGCCCTGCCCCGCTCCAACGCTCCGGCGCGCAGCCGCACCGTCTATGCAGCCGCGCACGTGGTCGCCGACCCGGCAGCCGATCAGCGCCCGGGCGCACCCTCGGCGGTGGACTGGGACACCACCCTCTCCTTCCGCCATCATCTGTGGTCGCTCGGCCTGGGCGTAGCCGATGCGATGGACACCGCCCAGCGCGGCATGGGCCTGGACTGGCCCGCCGCACGCGAACTGATCACCCGCTCCGGCGGCGAAGCCCGTTCGGTCGGCGGACGGCTCGCCTGCGGTGCGGGCACCGACCACCTCACCATCGCCGAGCCCACGCTCGAAGACGTCCTGGGCGCCTACGAGGAACAGATCACGGTGGTCGAGGCAGCCGGCGCCCAGGTGATCCTGATGGCGAGCCGGGCGCTGGTGAAAGCCGCCACCGGTCCCGAGGACTACGCCGAGGTCTACGGCCGGCTCCTCGCCCAGACCGAGCAGCCCGTGATCCTGCACTGGCTCGGCACCGCCTTCGACCCGCAGTTGGAGGGCTACTGGGGGTCGGCCGACCTCGACCAGGCAGCTCACCACGTCCTGCAGATCATCAAGGACTACGCGCACAAGGTTGACGGGATAAAGATCTCGCTCCTGAACGCCGACCGGGAGATCGCACTGCGCAGGGCTCTGCCCAAGGGCATCCGGATGTACACGGGGGACGACTTCAACTACCCCGATCTGATCCTCGGGGATGATGTCGGCTTCAGCCACGCACTGCTCGGTGTGTTCGACCCGATCGCCGCCCACGCATCCGCTGCCCTGGAAGCCCTCGACCGCGGCGACATCAACGCCTACAAGGCCGTCCTGGACCCCACCGTGCCGCTGGCACGGCACCTCTTCACCGCACCCACCCGGTACTACAAGACCGGCGTGGTCTTCCTCGCCCACCTCGCAGGCCACCAAGACCACTTCACCATGGTGGGCGGGGAACAGGACAGCCGCAGCACCGAGCACCTGGCCCAACTGTTCCGCCTCGCCTGCGACGCCGGGGTGTTTTTCGACCCTGACCAAGCCGTGGCACGGATGCGCGCCTTCCTGACGGAGAAGGGGGCCGACGCATGAGTTTCCTGAGTCAACCTCTATGCCGCCAAGGGCACCTCGGCGGATGTGTTGGTCTTCCCGTTGGCTTCGTGAATGGCGGGGTCGTAGC